>JAJTBW010000163.1 GCA_021286705.1 Sphingobacteriia bacterium | reverse complement strand
CAGTGTAATTGACCATTAATGTACCTTCGTCAATAGTTGATAACAGATCGGCTCTAGCACCAGGATAGGTAGATCCGGAAGAGGTTGTCTCTTGTACAAAAGCATCCAGGAAGATTTTATGCGCCTCCCACCCTGGTTGAAGAGTATCCATAATCTGGATAACATCTCGGGCTCCTTTAAAGTGAGTTGCATAATCTTCATCGTCGGCAATAAAAGTAATCTTATTACGCCATTGCCGAACTGTTGCCGGACTCATGACATAATGGATTGTTTTATCAACGACTCCAACTGCCTCCTCCATGTTATCTACGCAGAAACGGCCTACGCCAATTTTAAGACTACCTTTAGAAGAGTCACCCTCTCCATCGGCGAGGATACCGTAAAAGTCATCCGTAACATGCGAATTACCAAGATAGAGCGACTCTACCGATTGCCAGGTTGGAATAATATTATGAATCTCATTATTCAGGACTCTGTTTTGAGGATCATAGGAGCCATCACCAAAGAGTAGGAGATATTTAACACCCCCGTTACCACCTCGATTATAAAGCATCCTCATAAAATTCCGTATGGCAGCAGGGTCATTACTTCCATTACCGAATTCATTTAAAACTTGTCTAATATCAACCACTTGATATGAAAAGCCATCCACCTCCTGATGTAGCTTTCCAAGGCGTTCAGCCTGAGCCATCATAGAATCAGGAGCAATTATAATATAATTAGCAGGTGTCAATGAGTGTAGGTTCTGGTTGGGAACCTTACCGTAATTCAATGGCAACTTTTCATCGCCATCCTCAAAGGCATAAAAGCGTTGAGGAGTACTAACATTCATACGAATAATCGACTTTGCCCCACTCTGATATAAAAAGGCCTGCTCAAAAGTGGTATTATAGGAAGTGACATTCCAGACATGAACATTTTCATTGAGATTGGATATTTGCACCTCGGGAAAGTTCAACAGATCTCGACCAGGAATATACCAGAAATTATACCCCCCTTTAAGATAATTCAAAAATCTGGTTGCTTGAACTAAAAGATAATCGAGATTACCCTTACCGGTTGCATCCTCGAAGTTATAGGTCAGATTACTATGAATTTCCGAACTGATAGGAGTGAATTGAAAAGTCTTAGTTACGGCAACCCCTTTAACATGCTCAAATCGTTGCGATGGAGGAGGAACAGATATCTTCCCTGAACCTAGTCCGGGAAAATCCAGTGTATAGGTAGTGGTTACCTTTGCAAGAGCAACAACTGAAGCATAGACATCAATCTTTTGTGATAAATCTATATCAGGAAAACTAAATTGATAGGTATATCCCGGAGTACTTTTATTAAACTCCTCCCCGTACCACAATCTGCCCGTATGGCCAAGGTTCACTGAATCTACACTTCTGATTCTATAATCGATAAAACTATTGACCGTATGACTCACTGCTCCGGAATACATCTCTTTAATTGCAATTCTTTTAGGAGCAGGATCATCAACCCTAATAAAATATCGGGTTACGCTAGAATAGATATTACCACTAAAGCTATAGCGTTTGGTAGAGGCAGAGTACTCATAAAGATTTGGCCCATGACCAAAGAATCGAACCAATTCATCTGTATCAAATGAACTATTTGAGTTGGCTAGAACTTCTGAAGGCACTGGTAACAAATCACTCGAAACCACATCTCCATTTGTTTCAGGAAGTGAAGCGGGGCCCAAGCTATAAACACCAATAGAGTTTGGATTTATTTGAGACGGATCAAGTCCCCATTCCTTAATAAGATCAATCGTAATTTTAAAAACACCGTCATCCTTAACAGCAATGACAAACCATTTCCCTTCTTTGAGGACAGAGTTAGCTGGCCATCGCTCACTAGCTGACAATTTAAAAGGTTGAGTTATCGGAATAAGGGTATCTGAGGAGATAAGAGAATCAGGTATGATAAATTGACTCACTGGCAGAGCAGCGTTGCTATTAGAGTGAGCAGGGACTATTCCAAATAACGTCATAAAGAGTATAAGGCAGGAATAGAAGAGATGATCTTTTCTCATTGCTTAAAGTTTCATTTCAGACAGTAGATTCGGTAAAGTTAGTCCGA
Organism: Sphingobacteriia bacterium; assembly: GCA_021286705.1. Classification (GTDB taxonomy): domain Bacteria; phylum Bacteroidota; class Bacteroidia; order Bacteroidales; family TTA-H9; genus JAJTBW01. The sequence goes on along the minus strand of JAJTBW010000163.1, from coordinate 7,487 downwards.
ATCACTCTACCGGAACATTTGTTTTAACTAATTTCCCAGTTTTTTCAACCGAATTACCATCGGTTGTTGTAAGAGTAATCTTATAAAGATATAATCCGGCACCCAGCGCTGAGCCTTCTTCATTTTCTCCATCGAAATAAATTGGGTTTAGATGGTTTCCGACAGGCACTTGAGTTTCTTGAATTCTTCTAATCTTTTTGCCAATCATATCAAAGATATCTATGGTAACTACAACAGTCTGACCAGCCAGATTATGCTCTATATCGAATCGACATTTCGAATAGAATGGATTAGGATAGCAGATGATGTTTTCCGATTGGGGCTGATCTGCACTACCAACTTTAAAGCTGATAGCTTTTGAGGCAGAGTTATTAAAGACATCCCAAGCAGTGACCTTAAGAGTATGATCACCCTCGGCCAGATTATAGAGTTGGTAGCTTAAACTTCCCGATTTATAGGTTCCTTTATCTGCGAGGTAGAAATCATTTAGAATATAGGCTGAAGAAGTCTCACCGTCGAGAACAGCAGTTAAGTCGTGACCAATGCCATTGCCAGAAGAGTTGATACCACTCTCATCATAAAGTTTTGCCAGCAAAACAGGATTTGGGCCAGTTAAGCCACCGTTACGAAACTCTTCGTCATTCATATGAAGAGTAATTTGAGGAGGAGTATTATCTACTTCGGCATCAATGGAAATTCCGCCAATAATTACATTTTCAAAAAGACCATTAGCATCCATCTCATCATTACGGGCATAGTAGCTAATCCGGCCTTTCCCAAAATTGAAGGCGATATCATAAGGAACGATAAAGCTGACACTGAAGAGCCCATTCTTCACCTCAGCAACACCATTGTAAAGGATATTCTTTTGAACATTAAAAGAGGTGGCTACACTATTGTAGTCCTGACCTAAGGTATTAACGACTGACTCCTTATCATAAACCGAGACGAAGCAAGTTCCGTTAAAATCTGAGAGTAAGCTTCCTGTTTCTGACACCACCTTTCCCTCAATAGTAACAGGTTGAAGAGCAGATAAGGTATCTATTGAACCGCCGACAGGTTTACCATTTATAGCTGTTGTCTCAACTTTATTCATTGGGAATGCAAGGGTTAGTGCTGGATCTCCAAGAAGAATAAATCGAGTGGTATTACCACTTCCAGTACCAATCTCGCCTTTTGTTTGTCTTACTGCATCACCCAATGGTCTATATTCTCCATTTGTTTTAGGAGATAAGAGCCATTTAACAAAAGTTTTATTTGTTAACTCGTTGGCATCAGAATATGTCAATCTAGATGTAGTAAAAAGACCAATTCCACCACCTAGCGGATTAAGAATAACCTCCTCACCGGCTGAGACTCGGGTTGGATCATCATACCGACTAAATTCACACGTTGCGGTGATAAAGAAGGCGAGCGCATCGGCATTTCTCCATGCAGTGATATCAGCAACTTCCAAAACACGTTCATGAGCCCAACCAAGTTCCCCTCCATGACCAATGTAATTAATAAGCATGGTTCCAGATGATATCTTACGATTTATTGCAGCGTTCACATCTGGATATCGCTGGCCTCCGGAAGCACTTATTTGAGGATAGGCATCGAAATAGATCTTGTCCTGATTAAAGATATTAAAGTTTGTTTTCATGAAAGTGGAAAGACTTTCAGCTTGCCTAAAATGAACATTATTATCTTGGTCGTCTGCAACAACAGTAAGCATATTCCGCCAAGGCTTCATTCGACTATCCGATGGAGTTGCATATCCGATGATCTTATCCACCATTTGACGGGTCTGCTCCAGAGTTTTCACTGGCAATCTACCCATTCCGATATCAATATATCCAGAAAGTTGACCACCTGAAGCACCTTCTATGTCATCCAATAGAGCAAAATAATCATCTGAAGCAAACGAGCTACCTGGGTTAAGGTATTCTACAGACTCCCAAGTAGGAACAAAGTTTGAATTATTCGAGAGAATATCAAAATAATCATAGGAAGCATCGCCCACCATCAGACAATATTTAGGATGGTCGCCAGATTCAGACCTTTTATATAACATTCTGAAAAAGTCACGAAAGGCCGTGACATCCTGAGCTCCAGAAGAGAACTCATTATAGATTTGTTGCGGAGTAAGAACAGCTACTGTAAGACCTTTTGTGCGATGAAAATCAGCCAAACGATTAGCCTCTGTAATAAAACCAGGGTAGCTTATCATTATATAATCAACTTTAGCCATTCCATGCAGATTTTGATTCTCTACCCTACCGGCAGCAATTGGGCTAATTAAGTTTGAAGTCGAGAACACAACAAACTCTTTAAGTTCGCTTGTCTCGGCATTAAAGTTTAGTACACTTCCATTCAGACTAAAGGTAAGTGCCTCTGCATTATTTACATCGGTAATATCCCAAACCCTTAAATCACTATTAGCATTAGATATTTCAAAACGACTAATCTGACCAGTTTTGACAGAAGATGGAACCCTAAAAGCCATAGAACCACCAGGAAACTTCAGTGCACGTTCATAGTTTAGTTCAAAATAGTTAAGCCATCCGGTTCCGGAAGAAGAGATATACTCATAAGTCAGTTTATCAACAGAAGAAGAGAGCACCACAGAGGTGGTATCAAGCCTTTCAGTTGCATAAAGTGCCACTAAAGAGGTAGAATTGCAAGAAATAGGAGAAAGGCTCTGCCTAAGTACCCTAGTTGAACCAATAGTTAGATCAAAATACTGAGAATAACACGACTTAGCTGTAACAGCAGAGGCAATCCTCAAAGTAGAAGGGATTACCATATCGACAATACCGGTTGAGAACTCTTGTTTAGTTGTATAGTCGAAGGCTTCCCCCACCCAGGTTCTACCTGTACCTAAAAGATTGTATAGGTTCACCTCATGAGAGGTATAGTCTATGAAACTGGAATAAGATTTCGAAGGTGACTGTGTGGGAGCATCGCTTTTAGAAACTCTTTTGCCATCTTGATCACTTATAGTAAAGAAATAATAAGCAGTATTAGAATAGGGATTAGCTTTGCGAATAAACTTTTTGTAACGAGAGTTAAACTCCCACGATTCAGGACCGAGAGCATAAAAGAGGATATAGTCGTTGGCATCAAAAGAGCCATCACCACCATCAACCACTTCGATAGCATTTTCTAATAGATCATCTGGGCGATCGGTACTATTTGCTTCCGGAAGAGGGCCACCACCTTGACCAAAGACTCTAAGTTTTTTGGGATCCACACCTGACAGAGAGAAGCCCCATGATTGAATATCACTGTAGGTAATTTTCACAACACCCGATTTCTGAACACCGAAGCGGTACCAATTTCCTGATGCAAGCACAGAATTCGCAGCATAGGAATGAGATTTAATGGATTTTGAAGGGGAAGTCCATTCAACAGAGAGTTCAAAAGACTCTAATATTTGCGGATATCCAAGTTGTTGATTGTATCTGACAGGGACAACGAAGACATCTGTAAAAGACAAATGGTTTGCTATACCGGGAACAGCAATACAGGCAAATGTATCAGGAAGGTTAATAGAACTAAAGAAGTTAGTACCGATCAAGTCTTTTGCTATTGTACCTTTTAAAGAGACTTTAGCAACAAGACCAGGTGAAGGGGGCACCAATCTCTTCTTAAAAACAGGGATTTTTGGCCATTGATTATTTTCATAGGCGTTTTCAAAGGTAAGTTGGGGTATGTTTACCCTAGAGACAGAGTCAAAATAAAAATCTTCTTTCCAGGTGATTGTAGTTCTCTCCTGACCAAGCGCGAAAGAGGGCAGAAACAGCCCAAGACAATAAAGGCTAGCACATAAAGCATTAAAAATTAACCTATTGAAACTCTTCATCAGAATTAGATTTTAATTTATGGTAATCGTTACCAATCTGTTGCAAAGAAACAAACTTAGGAGGCCTGATGCAAAAAATTCAGTGAAGACAACTTTTTTTTTAGAAAGGTTGTAGGAAATTAAAAATAGACCTTTAAATTTGTGTGAAAGTCTAACATGCAAGAGAACGGTAATTTGACAAACGGAGTACGCTCCGGATGGATAACGACAAATAGCGGGAGAAATTGTTGGAATGATACCGAAATCTGTGCGAATTTTTGTTACACTTCGAACGGATAAAGCGTTATTTAATTAATGGCAATCACCTTATTTACTATGGCTAGACGTGCCCTAACCTATTTAGTTCTGTTCATGTTAGTAATACTGACCAAGAACAGTTTTTCTCAGGATCCTGCGTTTTCGCAGTTTTATGCCAATCCGTTATATCTGAATCCAGCATTAGCTGGGTCAGCATATGCGCCTAGGCTTATCCTTAACTATCGCAACCAGTGGCCGAAGTTGGACAACAACTTTGTGACCTATAATGCCTCGTACGACCAGTACATCCCGAATATATCCAGTAGTTTCGGTGTACTGTTCAATACCGACAGGGCTGGAGGCGACCTACTAACTACCACTTCATTTAGTGGCATCTACAGTTATTCCTTGCCTGTCAGTAGACAGTCATATCTGAATTTTGGTTTACAAGCCTCCTACTATCAAAAGAAACTGAATTGGGATGCTTTGCAATTTGGAGATGAGATTGACCCCGTTAGAGGATTTATTTATAGATCCAGTGAGCCACAACCTGCGAACACCTCCCTTTCGTATGTTGACTTCTCAGCTGGATTGGCTTATAGTTATGCTGATCTGTTTTTTGCGGGTATAGCAGTCAACCATTTGACTCAGCCTAATGAGAGTTGGTATGGTGACAACAGCTCAAATCTTGATATGAAGATCACACTTCATGCTGGAGGTATAATCGACTTGGAACAACGGGCAAGAGGAAGAAGAGCTACAGAAGCAGCTACCTTGTCTCCAAATATTCTTTATCAACAACAAGGAAATTTCAAACAGCTTAATGTTGGTGTGTACTTCAATAAGTACCCATTTGTTGTTGGAGGTTGGTTTAGACACAATATCGAGAATGCAGATGCGTTTATCTTTTTACTGGGATTTCAGTATGATTCATTCAGTATTGGATATAGCTATGATGTGACCGTCTCTAAACTAAAGGATGCCAGCGGAGGGGCTCATGAGCTCTCTTTAAGGTTCCAGTTCCCGGACAACAGACTATTCTCCTCCAGAGGAAAAAATCGTGGTCCGATGCCATGTCCTCAATTCTAAGAAACCGTATATTTGCACCCCGTAATAAATAAGCAAAAAATGATCCGAATTCGTAGCTTTGTTGCTTTATTAACTATCGCCATGCTGGTCACTGGCACAACATCTTGTAAGCTTTTTCAGAAAAAGAAAGAGACATCTTCTGCCACCGGCTGGAATTACAATGACCCAACTGAAGGTGGTTTTGAAAAGCCTGAATTTTATGGGCAACCTGATGGACCAGGTCTTGTACTGGTAGAAGGAGGAACTTTTGTAATGGGCAATACTCAAGAACATCTCGTTCTTGAAAATGATAATGAGCCCCGTCGTGTAACTATCAGGTCTTTTTATATAGATCAAACTGAAGTATCAAACCTTCACTATCTTGAGTTTCTCTATTGGCTGAAAAGAGTATTTTATAACGATCAACCACTTCAATATCAAGAGTATTATGTACGTCAACTTCCTGACACTCTTGTTTGGCGCGATCGTTTAGCCTATAACGAACCTCTAACCAATCTCTACCTGAGATATCCTGCATACCGCGATTACCCCGTAGTAGGTGTAACATGGCTTCAGGCCAATGAGTATTGCAAATGGAGATCTGACAGAGTGAACGAAAAACTTCTTTTCGACAAAGGAGTCTATAAACTCGATACAGATTATAAAGTTGATGACTTCTTCACAACTGAAGCTTACCTAACTGGTGTCTATACTAAAGGTGATACCTTAAATGGAGACACTCTGGGTTTGGTTGATATGGGAAAACAGGGTAAAGGAGAAAAGAATGCTAAACGTCATGCTCGTATTGAGGATGGTGTAATGCTTCCTAACTATCGTCTCCCAACCGAAGCTGAATGGGAATTTGCTGCCCTCGGACTCTTTGAAAATACCTCTTTTGAAAATGTCACCGAGCGCAGAATATACCCCTGGAATCAAAATATCGTTCGTAATGAATCAACACGAGACAACGAGTTTGGCCGTTTCAACGCTAACTTCCGTCGTGGTAGAGGTGACTATATGGGTGTTGCAGGTAGCTTAAATGATGGATCAGACATCCCCGCTCCTGTCATCTCCTATTTCCCCAACGATTATGGAATCTATAACATGGCCGGTAACGTTGCCGAATGGGTAGCCGACGTATATCGTAAGGAAAGTTCACTCGATGTATCAGACCTAAACCCGTTCCGCGGTAATGTCTTCACAGCTGCTGATAAAAAAGGTAATGCCTTCCAAATCGACAACAACCCACGTACTGCTGATGGTAACTATAACGAGAACTACCGTCGTATCAAAAGAAAACCTGTCGATGTTCAGAATGACCCAACTTTGCCCTTCCGTAGAAACTACAGAACCAGTGATAACAGAAACTATCTTGATGGCGACTGGGCATCTCTACGTGAAGAAGGCGATTGGAAGAAGGTTGGCCAAAGCGATAGCGCCACTCAGTTTATGTATTTCAATGGCGTCTGGAACAAAGAAGAGAATAAATTCGGTGAAGGTGCTACCTCTCTTATCACGGATAGAACCCGTGTCTATAAAGGAGGTTCCTGGAAAGATGGTGCTTATTTCATGAGCCCAAGTGTAAGACGATTCCTTGAGGAAAACCTCTCAACTGACTATATCGGCTTCCGCTGCGCTATGGATAGAATGGGATCTGCTTATAACGGTCAACAGTTCTAAGCCCGTTCCAACTCCTTTCAAATAATATTATCAAAGAGCTCTCCCGTCAAAGGAGGGCTCTTTTTTTTTATTCAATTATTAACTACCAGCCTTAATCAAGAAAGTACTGTCTGATGCGGTTTGGCTGCTTGCGGAACATTTTCAAGATTCAAGAATTCAAAGATAGGCTACTGGCAGCTGGCTGCTAGCGACACATTCAAGATTCAAGAATTCAAAGATAAGCTACTGGCAGCTGGCTGCTAGCGACACATTCAAGATTCAAGAATTCAAAGATCAGCTGCTCGCTTCCTTTCCCGCTCCCCCGCTTCCCCGCTTCCCCGCCTCCCCGCCTCCCCGCCTCCCAGTCTCCCAGTCACAAAGTCTCTCGGTCTCCCCGCTTCCACGCTTCCCCGCTTCCCCGCTTCCACGCTTCCACGCTTCCCCGCTTCCCCTGCTTCCCCCGCTCCCCCGCTCCCCTGCTTCCCCGCTTCCCCGCTTCCCCGCTTCCCCGCCTCCTACTGCCTCGAGATTTTTTAAAGAATTTCTCTACCAGGCCTTGCTTAGTTAAAATATTATTGTACCTTTGCAACCGCAATAACGCAACAACGTTCTTAATTAAGTTGGCCCGTTCGTCTAGGGGTTAGGACGTCAGGTTTTCATCCTGGTAACAGGGGTT
>JAJTBW010000162.1 GCA_021286705.1 Sphingobacteriia bacterium | reverse complement strand
TGTTCTAATCAATCCGTGGAATCCGTTTAAATCCGTTAAATCCGTGTGCCTATGTCCTGATGCACGAAGTGCATCTGCCTATGCCCTGATGCACGAAGTGCATCTGCCTATGTTCTGATGCACGAAGTGCATCTGCCTATGTTTCGATGCACGAAGTGCATATGCCTCCCGACGCACGAAGTGCGTGCTTCTTTTTCCATATCTTTGTCCGTTAAAAACTGCTGAATTAGTATGTCATATTCTATGGGGCCCCTGTTAAGCAGGGTCAACTCACCTGAAGATCTAAAAAAACTGAATCCTAATCAATTAGAGCAGTTCAGTCGCGAGTTAAGACGTTATATCATCGATGTGATGTCATCAAATCCCGGTCACTTAGCCTCTAGTCTGGGGGCTGTTGAACTTACTGTCGCTATCCATTATACCTTCAACACCCCTTATGATAAACTCATCTGGGATGTTGGTCATCAAGCATATCCTCATAAGATCATCACAGGAAGAAGAGACCTATTCCCTCTCAACAGAAAGTACAAAGGAATCAGTGGATTCCCTAAAATGGCTGAGAGCGAATACGATGCCTTCGGTGTCGGCCACTCCTCAACCTCTATCTCTGCGGCCCTGGGAATGGCTATGGCTTCAAAACTCAATGGCGACAAAAAAAGACAACATATTGCCGTAATAGGTGACGGTTCAATGACAGCTGGTCTCTCGTTCGAGGCAATGAACCATGCAGGTGTATCCGGCACTAACCTCCTGGTCATCCTTAATGATAATGGCATTGCAATCGATAAAAATGTTGGCGCCCTTAAAGACTATCTCTTAGAGGTTGTAACCTCCCGAACCTACAATAGAATCAGAAATAAAATCTGGTTTATGCTGGGAGGTAACACCAAATATGGAAAGAATACCCGTTCCATTGTAAAACAGATAGGTGGTGCTATAAAAGGAACTATATTAAGAAAATCGAATCTCTTTGAAGCTCTCGGTTTCAGGTACTTTGGACCTGTTGATGGCCATGATGTCGAAAAGCTGGTAACTGTTCTCACTGATCTTTCCAGAATACCAGGGCCTAAGCTCTTACATGTGATCACCCGAAAGGGTAAAGGGATGGAGAAAGCGGAATTAGATCCCACAACCTACCATGCCCCGGGCAACTTCGATAAGGAGACAGGTGAGATCATCGAGAAGAAATGCTCGGTAGCCTTAGCCCCTAAGTACCAGAATGTCTTTGGTAAGACCATTATCGAACTTGCCAAAATCAACCCCAAAGTCACGGGAGTAACTCCAGCCATGCCATCGGGATGCTCGTTAAACATGATGATGAATGTCATGCCTGAAAGAGCTTTTGACGTAGGTATCGCGGAGCAGCATGCCGTTACTTTTTCCGCAGGACTGGCCGCACAGGGGATGATCCCATTCTGTAATATCTACTCATCCTTTATGCAACGCGCCTATGACCAGGTCATCCATGATGTAGCATTACAAAAACTGCATGTAGTCTTCTGCCTCGACCGTGGAGGCATTGTTGGCGAGGATGGTGCAACTCATCATGGAGTATTCGATCTGGCTTACTTCAGATGTATCCCCAATATGACTGTTGCTGCGCCGATGAATGAGCAGGAGCTGCGCAACATGATGTTTACCGCCCAACTGCCGGGTAAAGGAACCTTCTCGATCAGATATCCCAGAGGCCGTGGTGTTATGGTAGATTGGAATACTCCTTTTGAAGAGATACCTGTTGGCAAAGGAAGAAAGCTTAGAGATGGTAATAAGATTGCCATCCTATCTATCGGGCATATAGGCAATACCGTCAGTGAGGCACTTAATAAGCTAGCACTATCGGGCATTACCCCTGCTCACTATGATCTTCGTTTTGTCAAGCCTCTTGACACCGTGATGCTACATGAGGTTATGCAGAGATATACTGATGTGGTTACCATTGAAGATGGAACCCTTATTGGCGGTATGGGAAGCGCAATTGTTGAGTTTGCATCTGATAACAACTACAGAATTAATATCCACCGAATGGGGATTCCTGATCGTTTTATTGATCAAGGAACACCTGAAGAGCTATTCAGAGAGATCGGATTAGACCAGGAGGGTATAATTAACAATATCAATCAAATCTTTAATAGAAATAAATAATTAAAACATGGATTTAATCTATTCATTCGTAGATTTTGTCTTGCATATCGACAAACACCTCATTGAGATTGTAGGCAATTATCATGTATGGACATACTTGCTATTGTTTGCAATTATCTTCTGTGAAACCGGTTTTGTGGTAACTCCATTTCTTCCCGGAGACTCCCTTCTATTTGCCGCCGGAACCATCTCCGCTTTAGATGGCAATCCGCTTAACATCACAATGCTTCTAGTAATCCTTCTTATTGCTGCCTTTGGAGGTGATAATACGAACTATTGGATTGGGAGGGCAATTGGCCAAAAGGTTTATGAAAAAGATTACAAATTGATAAACAGAAAGAATCTCAATAAAACTCATGACTTTTATGAGAAACATGGTGGTAAGACCCTGATTATTGCACGGTTTATGCCTATTGTTAGAACCTTTGCTCCTTTCATTGCAGGTGTTGGTAAGATGACTTACAAGCAATTTCTACTATTCAGCGGTGCAGGAAATATCATCTGGGTAGGATTCTTTCTACTTGCCGGTTATTTCTTTGGAAACATCCCCTTTGTTAAGAATAACTTCTCACTGGTAATTATCCTGATCATTCTGATTTCTGTCATGCCACCGGTTGTAGTAGCTGTTAAACAGAGGTTCTCAAAAGAGTAGACTTGCCTCATTTAAAGAACTTAAGAGGGGGTGTAACTTATATTTAGTTACACCCCCTCTTTTCATTTATCGAACTCTAATATGGGTCTTAATCCAGAAAGACAGCAAATGCTTGCCTCAAGCTACTCCTCTACCTCATCCTTTAGCTGTTCCATATTACGATGCTTCATAACTTTTGCATCGATATAAAAGATAATCTCTTCAGCAATATTGTTACAATGATCACCCATCCGCTCTAGCTTTCTTATCACCGAGTACAAATAGAGCATCTGTTCAGCATTTGCACTATGATTATTGATTAAATCAGCAAGAACAGGAACCGCTTCCCGGTTAATATCATCTAACAGATCATCTTTAGCGAAGACTTTAGCTGCCATTGAACTATTCTCTTCAAACAAAGCTGACTTACAAAGACGAAGCATATTGATTGCCTCATCAAACATCTTTCTGATCTGTAGTTTCTCTGCTATTGTCGGATCAATCCCTTTGTTCTGGTCATGCAGGGTAAACTGAGCTATACCGGCAGCAAAATCACCAATGCGCTCAAGATTACCATTGATCTTTAACATTGAAATAATCAGACGCATATCAACAGCTACTGGTGTTTGTAAGGCAAGAAACTTCTCACACTCTCTATCAATGATAAGTTCAAAAGCATCAACTTTTCTCTCTAAATAGATAATCTCATTAGCAAGATCTCTGTCGCAGTTTAATAATGCTGTTTCTGCCTTAATAGCTTGACTCTCTACCAGGTTAAACATGTCGGTAATCGACTGCTTAATGGTCTTTATTGATTCTATAGCTTGCTTCATCTATCGTAAGTTTTTTTTGTCTGATAGTCAGACCTAATTGAAATTAAAATCCACCTTCATTAATTATAAGATCCAGAATGAGTAATGAGTGACTGGCTAATAAGGAATAGCCTTAGGACACTAAAGATACAACAGAATCAACCGAAACGGCCGGTAATATAGTTTTGAGTTGCCTCGACCGAAGGGTTAATAAAGATCTTCTGCGTTTCGTCGTACTCTATTAACTCACCCAGGTAGAAGAATGCTGTTTTATCGCTTACACGTGAAGCCTGCTGCATGTTATGCGTAACAATGACTACCGTATAGTTCTTTTTAAGATCATAAATCAGGTCTTCTATCTTAGCGGTTGAGATTGGATCAAGAGCTGAAGCAGGTTCATCCATGAGAATGATAGAGGGGCTTACTGCCAGTGCTCTTGCGATACAGAGACGTTGTTGCTGACCACCAGATAACTCAAAGGCCGATTTCTTAAGCTTATCTTTTACCTCATCCCAAAGGGCAGCCGAATTTAAAGATTCAACCACCTTCTGCTCAATAAAGTTTTTATCACTCACCCCATTTACCCTTAGCCCATAAGCCACATTCTCGAAGATCGATTTTGGAAAAGGATTGGGTTTCTGGAATACCATACCGACCCTCTTGCGAAGCTCATCCACCTGAACATCCTTCCCATAGATATTCTCGTTATTGATCAAGATTTGCCCTTCAAGACGTGTATGGTCTATCAGGTCATTCATTCTATTCAGGAGCCTTAAAAAGGTAGATTTACCACATCCGGATGGGCCTATAAAGGCTGTGACACTATTCGCTTCAATCTCCATGCTAACATTCTTGATTGCATGAAAGTCGCCATAGTAGAAATCGATATTTTTAGCTGATATAGAGATCATGTGTTATTAGTTTGTTTTCACCTTGTTCCCGAAATACCTTCTAAGGAAATTGGCTAATAAGTTCATAATTAAAACGATAAAAACCAGAACGAGTGCAGTACCATAAGCCATGGGCCTTGATGCCTCGATGTCAGTTCCACTAGTAGAGATGACATAAAGATGATAAGGCAGCGCCATTACCTGATCATAGATGCTTGATGGTAGCTTAGGTAAGAAATAGGCCACACAAGTGAATAAAATGGGCGCTGTCTCACCGGAAACCCTTCCTATTGATAAAATAAACCCTGTAATAATGTTTGGGAAGGCAATAGGAAGCAGTACGCGTCTGATGGTTTGAAGTTTAGTTGCTCCAAGTGCGAGACTTCCTGTCCTGTATGAGTTATCAATTGCTTTCATCGCCTCCTCGGTGGTTCTGATAATCACAGGAAGGACGAGGATACCCAGTGTAAGAGAACCAGCGATGATGGAGTCACCGAAACCAAGGGTGTTAACAAACAGAGCCATCCCAAAAAGTCCGAAAACAATTGAAGGGACTCCACTTAGATTATTCGTCATCACCCTGATAAACTTTACCAGAAAGCTATTTCCGGCATATTCGTTTATATAGATACCAGACATCACACCGATAGGAAAACTCACAATCATACTGCCCACAACAAGTGACATTGTACCAACGATAGCGGGGAAGATACCCCCCTTAGTCATTCCCTCTTCAGGGGCCATCGTAAGAAAATCCCATGAAATAACTGAGATCCCCTTGATTATAAGGAATCCAAGAATGGTAAATAGAATACCTACGACGCTAAAGCTAAGTAATCTGAATATCATAAAGGCAATCCATTCGGTCACCTTTTTTCTTTTTGTTACTGTTGCAAAGAGCCTCATTACATCTGTTGTTTATATTGACGAGAGGTAATTATCTCGACTATTATACTTATGACCATAGTAATCAAAAACAGGATACATCCCAGCAGGAAAAGAGCCTCATAATGGGTTCCTCCATTAGGAGCCTCACCCAATTCAGCTGCGATGGTAGCAGGTATCGTCCTCATTGGCTCCAGAATTGTCTTGGGTAAAACCGCAGCATTACCTGTGACCATCAAGACAGCCATTGTCTCACCTATTGCTCTTCCAATACCGAGTACGATTGCAGCCGTAATACCCGAAATTGAATAGGGTATAATAACCCTGTGAATGGTCTGCCAATGGGTAGCCCCCAAAGCCAGGCTAGCCTCTTTCATTGCCCTTGGGGTAGTCCTCATAGCATCTTCAGCCACAGTGATGATAGTAGGAAGAGCCATAATAGCAAGAATGATACTACCAGCTAATCCAGTTTCTCCGACCGGCAGCTTAAATGTCTGTTGAATCATAGGGACAATGACAATTAGTCCAAAGAACCCATAAACAACGGACGGTATTCCTGCCAACAGCTCAATGATTGGCTTTAAGACCTTTCTAACCCCTGGTTTAGCCAGCTCTGAAAGGTATATAGCAGCAGCTAAACCAAAAGGCAGTGCAATTAATATTGCCCAAAAACTAACCCAAAGAGTTCCGGTAATTAATGGAAGTACCCCAAACTGAGCCGCAGGCTGAGAGGTTGGATACCATTCCTTACCAAAAAAGAAACTCTCAAGTGATATATTACGCTCCTCTAATGTTCGGCCATTAAAATCCTTTAAAACATACTCAGCAGGAATGAATGCTATAATACCGGGATTCTCACTCACTATCTTACTTAGAGCTTGGGGAACATGTTCCAAATCGTCTCCCAACTCCTCTTCGCTGACATAATTGGTAATATCGTCGAGTCGAAATAACACAATCTCTTCTGATTTACCCCCGACCTCAGACCAATTGGTGATCTTATGGTCAAAAATATCTTTTACCTGATGCGCATTAAGCTTTTGAACGGCATTTTCCTTATTCAAAGCCAGCACATAGCCATGTTCGATCTCCGGCGAAGAGAAAAGTCCCATTCCTTCTCTAAAGAGAAATATTACTATCAGTATTATGGCTATACTGGTAACACTTCCGCTTAATAAAAGGGCCTTCTCTATGAAAAACTCAACAATCTTTCTGGTTCTTTTGATCATCTCAATCGATTTGAAAGGTATAAAAAGGGTGATATAAAGTCTTTCCCCAGTACCTTTATATCACCCTGTTGTAACACAATTTACTTAACTGGAATATATCCGGTTGTTTGAACTAACTTTTGTCCCTCAGCTGATAAAACGAAGTCGATAAAAGGTTGTACGACTTTATTTCCCTTTAAATGATAGAAATATAGAGGACGAACAACAGGATACTTCTTGCTCTTTGCATTTTCAAAACTGGGTTCATAGAAAGTCTTACCACCATCATAAGAGACATCGATGGCTTTTACGCTCTTTGTTAGATATGCTAACCCAACATAACCAATAGCACCTTTAGTCTGACTTACTGACTGAATAATAGCACCAGTAGCTGGCATACTTAAGATTGAAGGAGCATAATTCTTGTTATTTAATACGTGCTCTTTAAAGAACTCGTAGGTTCCTGAACTGGTCTCGCGTGAGTAAACGATGATTTTAAGATCCTCACCACCAACCTGTTTCCAGTTTGTGATCTTACCGGTGAAGATGCCTTCTAATTGCTCACGGGTTAGTTTGCTAACCTTATTACCGGGATTTACTACAACACTCAATGCGTCATAGGCAATGATAACCTCTTGGGGTGCCTTACCGGCATCTCTGAGTTTTGAACGCTCTTCAAACTTCATCTTACGTGAAGCCATTGCAATATCAGTGGTTCCATCAACCAAAGCTGAAAGGCCAACACCTGAACCACCTCCTGTAACGGTAACGCTACTGGTAGGATTTTTCTTTAAATATGACTCGCTCTCTTTTTGAGCCAATGGAAGAACGGTGTCACTACCTTTAAGACGTTGTGCAAATGAAGTCTGAATAGTTACAGCTAACATTAGAGCTGCGATAAATAACTTCTTCATAATCTTGAATTTTTATAATTAGAACTTATACTGTAATCGTAGAGTAAATAGATTGTCTTTTAGATCTGATTTGTAACTTGCAGTATTACTACTGGTCTCGTTTTTAACGATATCATAGTATGCCATGATTCGGATGTTTGCATTTGCTCTGTAAAGAGCCCCAAAACCAAAAGTTGTATAGCTTAAATCGGCATCCTTGGCAGAGAGACCCTTGGTAATGTCAACTTCATCACCTTTTACTTCAGTATTGGGATCATAGAAATCATACTTTGCTACCACTGAAAAGGGAGAGAAGCCAATGTCCTGTACTAGATAGACATAATAACCACTGAAATTCCTAATGTAGGTATCATCTACTCTGGCGGCCTTAGGACTTGTATTATCGTTTAAAGTACCCGGTTGCTGACCCCAGATGTATTCTGCTCTGAGGTTAGTAGTTCCTATCATACTATTTAACAATAGCTGAGTATCAAAGCCGAAATATTCTCTTTTAGCTATCTTTCCTTTATTGGCACTCTCATCAGAGAGAGAGAATTGTCCATCTTTCATGGTATAAACCTTGGAGGTAGGCTGAACGACACCACCGTTATAGTAACTTGCACCGAAAGCGTAGTTAAAAAAGTCGCTTGTAGTGTTCATATAGGCAGCACGACCAATAAAATCTTTTTTAGAGTCCGTTTCCACTGCAACGCCATTTCCGGCAAAGAAGCCACCTTCGAGAACAAATGAGTTCCAGTAGGTTCCTTTTGCTCCCTGGAAGGTAATCTTAGCGCCCAGATCACGTTCTCCGGGGAATAATGACTGTGTGATACGAGCACGTTCAGGAGACTCTCTTAAAGAGGAGGAGTAGGCTATTTCATTACCAAAGGGTCTGTTGAAGACACCACCTGTTAATGATACAAAGTTCAGATTAGGATCCATAAGAACGAGGTATGCATCTTTAATGCCCACCCCTTTCTCGGTTGCATCGAGTTGAATAACAGCTTGTCCGTAGGTATTCGAGTAGCTAAACTTGACCCTACCACGACGAACGCCAAATCTATTTTTTGAATCGGCGGTAAAATCGCTGGCACCAAATGAATTCTTGGCACCGGTGACTTCAATCCACTGCCACTGGCCCTGGATATACCCACTAACCTTAAGATTGTTTAGTTTAGCAACCGCAGCTTCAAGGTTCTCAGTGCGTTGCGCCAACTTCTGAACATCAGTAAGTTCCTCTTCTTGAGCGCTAATTGAGGTAGTCACACTTAAAAGTCCCATCAAAAAGATTGCGGGGATAAACTTTTTAAAAGATTTCGTAATTGCCTCCATGTGTGTTTTAGTCATTATTATTTATAAAAGACTGTGTCTCCTATCCTGCCCCCCTGCATTTAAGTTATTATCAGGTTGTCAAACGATAATCGAACACCAGTAAAAATCCATGCCTAAATTTGATGTTGCAAAACTAAGAGGAGACAATTACCCTAACCTTAGCAAATAATTAAATAAAAGTGTCCTTTATGTTAAACTAATATTAACAGGTGATATCGGTCTTAGCCTAAAGTGCTAAATGGTAGTGCGTTTTATGGGGTATTCTTAGATGCACTTCGCGCATCGGGGCATAGGCAGATGCACTTCGTGCATCGGGACATAGGCACACGGATTTAACGGATTTAAACGGATTCCACGGATTGATTTGAACACTGATGACACAGATTAGACGGATTTGCACAGGATTTAGATAGACGCCCTGTATTCATCGCGTCTCACGATTCATCGCGTCTCGGATTCATTGCATTGGATTCATCGCGTCTGATTCATCGCATCGGATTCATCGCGTCTCACATAAGATCGATAGACGCAATGCCAGATGCCTAATTTTGTCGAATTTTTCCTAATCACCTGATTTAGTGTTTATTGTGTTTAAATCTTTTTGTTTTTGTAACTAGTTGCTTTTGAGTTGCTTATGTGTTCCCCTCTTATATCTCTCTTATATCTCTCTTATGTCGCTCTTATGTTCTCTTATGTTTCTCTTATGTTTCTCTTATGTCTCTCTTATGTCTCTCTAACGCCTCTCAATGTCCTCTCAATATCCACTCTATATCCTCTACCTATACAGTTCCTATCTTACACGAGTTTATAGGGAGAGGA
>JAJTBW010000161.1 GCA_021286705.1 Sphingobacteriia bacterium | reverse complement strand
AACTCTAAGAATCAATCATGTATAAATATCTTTGAATTTTTGTCATGTACTTAGATAAATGTTAATGATCATATCTGTGAAATGCTGGGTTACCTCCAACATGAAATGATCGGGCAACATATCTCACTAATTGCCTTTGAAAGCACGCTAGATGATATCAATAAAAATATCCTCGATATCTTATCGGGAGAACGACTTCAACATGAACTCAAAACCAGAACAAAAGAGGGAGAAATACTAATCACTTCCGTTACTGAAACCTCCTTAAAGATGCCGGATGGTACAGTCGGAATTATGAGTATCGTCGAAGATATTACAGAAAGAAAACAAAGCGAGGAACTTTTAAAAAAGAAAAGCGAAGAACTTACTGAGCAATACAAAAAGTTAAGCCTACTAAATATCAACCTTCAAAGCAACCTAAAACTACTCAACCAAACCAATGAAGAACTAGCTTCAGCGAAGACAACTCAAGAAAAGATGGTCAATGACCTAAAGATTGCAAAAGAAAAAGCCGAAGAGAGTGATAAACTAAAATCTGCATTCCTAGCCAATATGAGCCATGAAATCAGAACCCCGCTCAATGCAATTATAGGATTCTCTGATCTGATATGTGAAAAACAACTACATGATGCCTCAATTCAAGGATATCGTGAAATAATAAAAACCTCGGGAGATCGTCTGCTTCAAATAATCAATGACATTATTGATCTATCAAAGCTAGAAGCAGGATCTTTAAAACTAAACCTGGTTCCAACCAACTTAGCTCATCTTGCTGATAACGCCTTTAAAGCCCATGTAAGAACAGAGAATGCTCTTAAGAAAAAGCACATCATAGAGATGAATCTAATAATCGATGAGGACGTCAAGGAGCTTCAAATTAAAACAGACCCGATCAGAGTTCAACAAATACTTGACAACTTTATCACTAATGCCTTAAAATACACAAAACAGGGCAATATAGATATCCATCTCTCGCGGCAATTTATTAAAGGTGTAAACTCAATTGTCTTTCAGGTCAAGGACACGGGAATCGGTATTCCTGCCGAAAAACAGAACATCATTTTTGTACGTTTCAGACAAGTTGAAGAAGAGGGTTACCATCAGGGGGCCGGGTTAGGACTAAGTATCTCAAAAGGGCTCACCGACCTTCTAGGAGGTTCAATCTGGTTTAGATCAGCGCCAGGCATAGGGAGCACCTTCTCCTTCTCAATTCCAATTGTAGATGCACAAGTAGAGAATTCACAATACAACCTAAAAAACAATAAAAAAGATATCTCAAAATGGTCAATCTTTATTGCTGAAGACGACCCCGATTCTTCAATTCTATTGAAGGCAATACTAAGCCCCGAACAAAGCAAACTATCATTCGCCTATGATGGGCTTGAGTTACTTAGATTACTCGAGAAAGAGACCCCCGACCTCATTCTCTTGGATCTGAATATGCCAGGTATGAGTGGCTATGAGTGCCTTGAAAGAATAAAAAAGTCAGGAATACCTACCAAAGTAATTGTCCAATCAGCTTATGCCATGGCCGAAGAACGAAACCGTTGCATGGAGCTTGGCTGCGATGCATTTGTCGTTAAACCACTTACTAAAAAAGAACTCTTTGATGCAATAGAACAGATAAGCTCAGGTATAAAATAACCCTCTGCTGGCAATAGATACATCAACCACGCTATTTCTCTATACAGTTCTAATTCTCATTGTTGCTCTATTTCTTTATGAAACTAAATATCTTTATGTAACTCTATAATTTCATTGAAACCTAAATAAAAAGGCCCACTCTAAAGAGTAGGCCTATTTATTTATTTACCAGATAATACTATTCGCTAATCTTAGTTAACTTAAGATCATTCGGCTCAGCAGTTAGCTTCTCTGCATTGCCATATACACAAGCAGCCTTCTGATCCAAAATAGCCTTTACCATTGGAGCATAAGATCTGATCTGTGCAGGAGTAGCCTTTAAGATAGCATCACGGTCAGCCTGTACAGCCTCTTGTGTTCTGTTAGCTAAATAGAATCTAAACGCCTTGCTACCCTTTTGTTCCAGAGTCAACGGAGAATCCAAACCAGCAATTGTACCAATGATATACCTTGTCATCGCTGTTTGGTCAGCTTCAAATTTATTGAGATAATCAACCGATCCCATATAAGTATTAAATGTTGAAGTCAGATTAGGATCACGGTATGAACTGAATGCAACCATCCCGTCAGCTGAGAAATTACAGAACCCGCCATAAGCACCACCGATTACCCTGATTTGATTCTTCAACCAATCGGTAGATAGAATTTGAGATAAAACACGCATGCTGCCATCCCACTTATATCCAAGCTTCTTCATATTATAACCCATCAAAACATACTGTACCCTTGATGGTGTCTGGAATCCTTCATTCTTTTTCTCAAGAACAAAATTCCATTTCTGAACTTTACCCTTTTCTGATGATAAAGTCGAAACAAAACTCTTTAACTCCTTTGAAAAGAGAGGCAGATCCTCTTTACTACAAGTAACAGTAGCCATTAAGTTCCCCTTAGTGAAAACATTCTTAATAACACTATTCAATTTCTCAACCACCATTGAAGAGTTAGCGTTAAAATCCTTCATCAGTGAAGAGATAAAACGATAGTACTCTACGCCACTTGTTAACTCATTAAAATAACCTTCATGGCTATAATAGGAAGGCAAACGGCTTGAGGCAACAGAGTAGCCCTCTTGTTGAGCATATGATTCTAATTGAGCCTGGCGACGCATTAAGATCTCTCTCAAACGAGCTGTGTCATTAACCTGAGAGTTAAGCAGAACCTCAGTAGCAAGTTTATTCATTCCAGAAAGCTTCTCTTTCATAACCTTACTATTCAGAACGAAATTAGCCACTAACTTGCTATCATCGTAATCAACTAAATAGGTAGAAAGCGAGGTGTTAAAACCTCCTGTGGTAGTATTCAGTGCATGATTTAACTTACCGTATGTATAATTCTTAGTATTGATAGATACTAAGATATCTTTCAACAGGGCAGCATAAGGAATAAGATCCTGTGAAAGTGTATTCAAATCAAAGTTATAGTTTACATAGATGATTCCATTGGTAAAGGCATCATGGTGTAATACTCTGATACCATCCATCTTCTTATCCTCACAGGTTGGATAGCTAGCCTTTGGATTGATATCCTTGAGCTCAAGCATAGGAATTGTTGCCACTGCTTCAGGAGTATCCTCTGCATTTTGATAGGCAATCAAATTCTTTGTTGATTCTATTAAATCACTCTTTTGTTTATCTGTCAGAGAAGCTTTATAATCGGTTAGTTCTTTTTCAAGTTGAGCAGCACGCTCTTTATCTAAACCAACCTTAGGGGCAAAGGTTAACAGCACTCTATTAGAGTTATTTAGCACATAACGTTCGACGAGCTTCTCATAATAATCGGTTTTAAGATTTGCTCTGAGTGTCTCAAGACGTTTATTATACTCTAAGCCCATGAAAGGATTTGAGGCGTAGAACCAGCCGGCTTGGATCTGATTCATATAAGTTATACCCTTCTGAGCATCGCTTCCCTCCTTAACCTGAAACTCCATGCGGCTAAGAACACCATCTATTTCATCTTTATCAATTCCTTTGGCAACTACATCCTTTAGAGTATTCAAAACGATAGAAGAGAACTTCTCCTTATCTTCAGGATTAGCATTCATAGCCCAAATGGTAAGCATATTCTGCTTGTTATCCTGAGCGAAAGCAGTAACATCCTGTCCTATACCAGCTTGTTGTAAAGCCTGGCGAACAGGAGCCGATTCCTGATTAACTAAAACCTCACATAAGATATTAAGAGCCATACCAAGTGTATAGTCCGAATTATTTCCAGCGAGGAAACTCATAGTTAAGAAGGTCTGATTTTCAGTATTTCCCTCCATTACAGGATAATACTCGGTGACATCCTTAGGGGCGGCATAGTCAGGTTGATCAGTAACTTCAGAAACATTACCAGTGCGGGTAAAATGACTTAAATAATTCTGATCTATAAAAGCAAGCTCTTTATCTACATCGGCATTACCATAAAGGAAGATATAACTGTTCTCAGGATGATAAAACTTCTTATGGAAAGCCTCAAACTGTTCTTGGGTCAAAGATGGAATAGCTGCAGGAGTTCCCCCTGATTCAAATCCATATACATTTTGAGGATAGACATTCTTTAAGATTTGATAATACAGATCGCGTTGAGGGTTTGAAAAAGCACCCTTCATCTCATTATAAACCACACCTTTAATAGTAACAGGCTCATCTAATGAGTTAAGTTCATAATGCCAACCCTCCTGCTGAAGAATACGATCTTCAGTATAAATCATAGGATTAAGAGTAGCATCAAGATAGACATCCATCAAATTAAAATAATCCTTTTCATTCATGCTGGCAAAAGGATATGCTGTCGCATCCCTGCTGGTAAACGCATTCATAAAGGTATTTAACGAACCCTTTGAAAGAATATCAAAAGGACTTTTTGAGGGGAATTTCTTAGAGCCATTTAAAACACTATGCTCAGTGATATGGGCAACACCATTATCAGATGAGGGTATAGTTTTAAAAGTAATGCCAAAGGTCTTATTATCATCGTCTGATTCAATTTTGAGCAAATGGGCACCACTTTTGACGTGCTCATAATACAAACAATTAGCATTGACCTCTTTAACAAACTTTTTTTCTATTAGCTTGAAGCCATGTTTTAGCTCCTGAGCCTGGGTTGTAGACATCGCAATCATAGCTACAAAGAAAAGCAAAAGAAAGCGAAGTTTAAACATTTGAGATGTAATACGGTAATAGGTTTTCATTCAGTATCGGTTTAAAATAGATTATTTTAAAATGGATCAAATGCATAAAGCAAACCTTATGCCAAGGGTAAAATTCCCTTTAAAATGGTTAGTTTTCATAAAAAAAGGTTTGATTTATGTTCATATTCCTACGACCAATGTACGATAGTGAACATAGCTTATACCCTGTTACCTATAAACAATAGATCAACACATCCTTATTAGCTAGCCAATAGCATTAGTTTGTAACCATTACCTTAATCCAATCCTTAAGATTTGGTTAAAATTCAAATAACATCAGAGAACCTTTAAACCTATCAAGTCTATCCTGTTCAAAAGTTGAGAGAAATTCAGAAAACCGCCGGAGTTGCGACTAAGCGCATCTTATCAGTTTTCGGAATAAACAGAATCTAGCTATGCAGGTCAATGATCTGGCAACAGATTGCTAATCCGGGAGGACAGCCTGCAGAATAGACGTAGCTCCGGCATTTCTGACTTAAGTACCTGAATATTTAATTGTTTCTCTTTTTTATTCTGTTGTTTGATATTTATAACAAAGCAGTCTTCCGAGGGATCGAAAGGCTGCTTTTTAATTAATAATAATACTTCAATGTCACTTTTTACCAAAATAAAAAACTGCCAACCGGGACAAACCGATTGACAGTTTTTTAACTATACAGATTACTTTTATCTTTTACTCAGTAACAGATGAAAGGAAACGTTCTACCTCTATCGCAGCCATACAACCTGTTCCAGCGGCAGTAATTGCCTGGCGATAGTGAAGATCCTGTACATCACCAGCGGCAAAAACACCCTCAACACTTGTAGCAGTTGAACCAGGTACAGTCTTAATATACCCTACCTCATCCATGTCAAGTTGACCTTTGAAGATATCACTATTGGGGTGATGACCGATTGCAATAAAGAGACCCTCCATGGTCAAATCAGATAATTCGCCAGTCTGGGTATTTCTTAGTCTGACTCCATTCATGCTTTTAATAAAACCTTGTTGGGTACCCGTAATCTCATCAACTACGGTATTCCAGATTACCTCAATATTAGGTGTGTTGAAGACCTTATTTTGCATGGCTTTAGAGGCACGGAACTCATCACGACGGTGAATAAGATAGACCTTTGATGCCAGTTTTGCCAAATAGGTAGCCTCCTCACAAGCAGTATCTCCACCACCTACAATACCAACTACCTTACCTCTGTAGAAGTAGCCATCGCAGGTAGCACAAGCAGATACTCCAGCACCTTGATACTCTTGCTCGCTTGGAATACCCATCCACTTTGCAGAGGCACCTGTAGCTATAATAATAGATTCAGCCTCAATGATTTTTCCATCATCAGCCTTGGCTATAAAAGGACGTTTACTAAGGTCTACAGATTCAATTACGCCCCAACGAACCTCTGAACCAAAACGTTCAGCCTGAGCCTTAAGATCTTCCATTAGTTCAGGGCCGGTAATCCCCTTCGGATAACCGGGAAAATTATCAACTTCAGTGGTAATGGTTAATTGTCCTCCAGGTTGCATTCCCTGGTAAACAAGCGGCTGCAAATCGGCTCTTGATGCATAAATGGCAGCTGTATATCCAGCTGGCCCCGATCCGATAATTAACACTCTCCGCTTTTCTGTATTTTCATTCATGTGGATTGAAATTATTTAAGGTTTAATTATTCAATGCTTATACAACTGCTTAGTTAGCAACTTGAAAAAAAACTTCATCTCAAATGTCAGTGGTCAAAAGTGATTAATCTATCAATCGACCAAACATTTCCAAGAAACGCAATTTATGGTTTCAAAAACCATACCTAAAAGGCAAACATGACAAAATATCAATATATCATGAAACATTGACAGTTATCGACAAAGTTAAAATATTCTGACAGGAAAAACAGATAGAACCGACATGCTTAATTCAATAATCAACCAATAAGCCTGCTATCTTATTTAAAATTCATCATTTAATGTGTGCCCAAAACCAAAATAGCACAGTACCTCAGTGCCACAACCTAATTGCCTTACTCAATGAGAATTTGTACCTTAGCCGCCCCTAATTACATATTCCAAGCTTTAACTATGAATTTACGACTTTACTCGATTTCTTTTCTACTCTCCATCTGTTTTATAGGCAATGCACAGCATTCTGAAGTTAGAAGTGCAAAGCATTTCAGGGTCACACCACCCCTTAAAGATATGGAGGTTGTCATTCCAGGCACCCGTGACAGATCATGGAAGAATAATGTCATTGAAAACAAGACACTTGATGAGGCACGAAGAGCCGGTACACCAATGCTCCCATTTCATCCTGATAATGTAACTCAAAACCATCAGGGAAAGACCGCAACCAAAGGCGTTCTGGCAAGTTTTAATGGCGTTGGCAATGTCAATGGGGTTCTACCTCCGGATACACAAGGCGATGTTGGTCCCAATCATTATATGCAGATGGTTAATTTGTCATTTGCCATTTGGGATAAATCGGGAAACCTCCTATATGGGCCTGTTGACAACTCAACTTTATGGAATGGATTTATTGGACCTTGGACAGGCACGAACGATGGTGACCCGATTGTACTTTATGATGAAGCTGCCGATCGTTGGATGGCCAGCCAATTTGCGGTCAATACATCTAATAACACCTATTGGGAACTTATAGCTATTTCGAAAACAGGAGATCCATTGGGACAATGGTATCAATATGCCTATGAGTTTCCCGTTTTCAATGATTACCCGAAGGCTGCCGTTTGGCCTGATGGGTACTATTTTACTTTTAACATGTTCGGATGGAATTATAATCGTGTGGCAGCTTGTGCACTTGAGCGGACAGCCATGCTCAATGGCGATCCAAACGCTAGAATGATCCTTTTTGATCTGCCACAGAACACTGGCCCATGGAGTATGTTACCAAGTGACCTTGATGGAACGCCCCCGGCTCCTGGCACACCTTGCTATTTCGCCTATTTCACAGACGATAGCTGGGGCGGCTCTGATGCTATTCGTTTTTGGACCTTTAAAGCTGATTGGAATAATCCTGCAGCAAGCGAGTTTGAGCACGCTTTTGATCTTCCTACCGAACCGTTCGAGTCATACTTTTGCAGTACCCCCAGGGGTGCCTGTATTCCTCAAAGCGGAACATCCCAACAACTAGAATCAATGGCTGACCGACTGATGTTCCGGCTTCAATACAGAAACTTTGGCTCCTACGAATCTATGGTAACTAATCATACTATTAACGTTGACGGGCAAGGTCATGCCGGTATACGTTGGTATGAATTCAGAAAACCTAGTGGATCAACCGGGTGGAGTATTTATCAACAAGGAACCTATGCCCCTGACACCCTCCATCGTTGGATGGGCTCTATTGCTCAGAATGCAGCTGGTACCATTGCACTAGGCTATACGGTATCAGGACCAGGGAAACATCCATCAATGAGATACACCGGTAGACCTATTGATGCTCCTCTTGGCCAACTTACCTTTGAAGAAGCAGAGATTGTCAGTGGCGTGTACTCCCAAGATGGCTATTCCCGCTGGGGCGACTACTCAATGATGTCAGTAGATCCTATACATGATTCTGTTTTCTGGTTTACCTCAGAATATCTTAAAACAGGATGGAAAACCCATATCGCTAGCTTCAACTTCGCCCCAATAGGTGCTGTCACAGCTAACGCAGGCCCCGATGGAGAGATATGCAGTAACGGAATGTTCTTTGCGAATCAGGCAACAGCCCAGAACTATAGAACCGTTGAATGGACAACTGATGGCGATGGAACCTTCCAAAACTGGTATGACCTTAACACAAGATATAAACCAGGTACATTAGACAAAAGCAGAGGTTTCTTTAATCTGAATCTAAGAGCATTCTCAATGGTCAATACAGATGTTGCTAACGACTCTGTCTATGTAGCGATAGAATCTGCTCCTGTTGTTCAATCCGGTGCAGATACAACCATCCTATCAGATAGCTATGCACTCTTGCACGGACAGGTATCATTCTCAGATTCTGTTATCTGGACAACCGCCGGAGATGGTATATTTCAAGATAGCACAGCTACACACACGGTCTATTTCCCGGGGCCATCCGATATATCCAAAAAATATGCTCGTCTGAAATTAACAGCTTATCCACTGGCACCTTGTACCCTGCCAAGAAACGATGAGATAAAAATCAACATCACTACTGTCATAGGTGTTAATGAGGCTGAAAACACCACTCGGTTGAGCGTTTTCCCCAATCCCGCTTCCTCCCACATCAAGGTAAGGATTCCATCAGGGAAGAAAGGTAAATCAACTCTCGAAATCTTCGACACCTCTGGCAGTATGCTTTTCACTCAATCTCTTGAATTGAATGAGACCTCAACCGAAAAGGAGATTAATGTAAACTACCTTCCACAGGGGCTCTACTTCATTCGTTTAAAAGGTTCGATTGAGGCAGCCGTTAGATTCTCTATAGTGAGATAGATCTTCAAAAAAACGCTTCAACAGATATCCTGTATAGCAATCCCCCATAGCAAGCCGACACTTTTTTTGTCGGCTTGCTTGTTTGGTAGGAAAAAACTTGTAATTTTGCATCCGCTTTCAACCACAAATTGTAAGCAACCCGCGTTCGGGGTGTGGCGCAGTTGGCTAGCGTACTTGCATGGGGTGCAAGGGGTCGTGAGTTCGAGTCTCACCACTCCGACGAACAAAAAAAGCTGCTCTTGGGCAGCTTTTTTTGTATCAACGCTATGCCAGATATTATTCAATGATTCAAGATTCAATGATTCAAGATTCAATGATTCAAGATTCAATGATTCAAGATGCAATGATTCAAGATTCAAGGATTGAGTCCCCTCCGAAAAGTAAAACAGCCCTCTCGCTTT
>JAJTBW010000160.1 GCA_021286705.1 Sphingobacteriia bacterium | reverse complement strand
ACTGGATGGAATCTTCTGGCCGCTAGCTATTGGCTTCTGGCTACTGGCTACTGGCTTCTGGCCGCTGGCTTCTGGCCACTGGCCTCTCGCTACTGGCTACTGGCTTCTGGCCGCTAGCTTCTGGCTACTGGCTTCTGGCTTCTGGCCAACTAGCCGCTGGCCTCTGGCTACTGGCTTCTGGCGCCAGCCGCCAGCCGCCAGCAGCTAGCAGCTAGTAGCTAAACTTGAATTTTGAATCACCAACGAAGTGACATGTTGAGCCAATCCAGAACGGATAAAAATATTGAACTTTGAATTTTCGTCTCACTAATCAAAGATTGTACCAAAAAGAGTTTGCGACACTTCCGTCACTCTTAATTACATGTCCCTTGAGTGAATTATAGTGTTTTGAATAGCCTTAATTTACAAGGATTTACAAATTAGTCAATAAAAGTGACATTAGAGAAACATAAGAGAAGCATAAGAGATGCATAAGAGGGATATAAGAGGGATATAAGAGAGACGCTTGTAAGATTCGGAGAATCAAGTAGTTGTTGATTATTTTGTCGAATGCTGTAAATACCACGTAATCAGGCATTTATAATTTGCGAGAATTTGTTAAAAATTGTTAATTTTGTAATAGTGGCTGATAGGAGAGGTGTACAGATTCCAGAATTTGGAAGACGGTGCAATTGTAATTAGTCGAGAATGGGAGGATTTATCATGAATGGGTTTGGAGTGGATTAACCATTTGAAGGAGATTTGTAATTGGTTAAGGTCAGCATTTTGCTCTAGATATCAATTATTTATAAAAATCTTGCTACGTATGTTATACATTTAGATTTTTTCATTATAATTGTCGTAGACTTACTTAGCTACCTACTCAACAGATAAATATCGTCAAAATGCAGATATGTTGAAAAAATACATATCTGATTTTGTTCGTTTATTGTCTTGTTAGTCTGTGAGTTAAGTGATGCTCTATGGGACTGACGGGGCGAAGCTTTGAAGTGATTTCCCATTAGAGGAGGGTACATGTTTCTGCTACATTTAGAAACTTTAAGGCTATAAGAGTTCTTGAATAACTGTGATTTAATCTGATGTTAGTGAATAAGTTATCAGAAAAATATGTTGCGCTTTTTAGACTTAGTTAAGTTTCACTGTAGGTTATAAGAAATATATATAGTTGCCGTCTGGGCTGGATATAGTTTTATTTATTTAGGTTTTATATAACTTTGTGTGAATTAATGGTCATATATTACGGTAATGTGTAAAACCGATTTAAAGAAAAAAAATTTTAAAAACATAGTATGAAAAGATTAATTTTAGTAATGGGAGCATTTTTAATGCTACAAAATTTGGTTTGTGGACAGACATACACAACTGAAAAAAAAGATTTGTTTGGTAATTCAACTACAACAGTGAAAGACCAGTATGGAAGGACTATAGAAACAGCAACTACTAGTCAAAAGGATATATATGGAAATACAACAACCACAGTGAAAGACCAGTATGGAAGAACAACTGGGACTTATACTACTGAAAAAAAGGACATATTTGGAAATACAACAACTACAGCGAAAGATCAATATGGAAGAACAACTGGGACTTATACCACTGAAAAAAAGGACATTTTTGGAAATACAACTACCACAGCGAAAGACCAGTATGGAAGAACAACTGGGACTTATACCACTGAAAAAAAGGACATATATGGAAATACAACAACAACAGTAAAGGATCAGTATGGAAGAACAACTGGGACTTACACCACCGAGCAGAAGGATATTTTTGGAAATACGAAAACCACAGTGAAGGATGAATATGGTAGACCAAAAAAATAGTGGAACACCTAAATATATGGTAAAGATTAGGAGATATTGATATGTGATTGATTATTATTTTTTAATCAAATGCTAGGCACCTAAGGAGGTTCGTATTTGTATATACTCAGTGTTTTCCTCTCATGTGTTTTAATAGAGATTAGATATACCTTTTGATGAAGCGACATCCTAGGTTTGTAACGGCATATTAATTCTATCAATATCTTTTAGCTAATAACATTGACCTCCTAAAAATATACCCTCATTATTCTACCCAATTACTTTGACAAAGAACTAAAAATCAATTTTAAACATCTCACGTAGGAATCTATATATTTTATATATTGCATTTATTAATGGCAATGTAAGATGCTATCAAGTTATAGCTTGGACTTTATCAAGTATAGGGCGATAGCACGGAATACTAGGTGGATAATATCATGTATCCTCTTAAAGAACTTTAAAACAATAGGAAAATGTTGGAAAACACTTGGAATAATATAATTGACTGGTTCCGAGATAGAAGCGAACGAGCAAGGCTTGTACGAAGTTTTAATGATTCAGCAAAAAATTCTTTCGTTTCAGGAATTGCTCCGACACTTTTGAAAGCAAGTATATCAAAAGGAGAAAGCTCATACAAACACCAGTTTTCAAACTGGTTGAATTCTGGTTATAGAATTCAGGCATTTACTGGTAGAGTTTTATCGAAAAATGAACTAATTCATATTGGTAATGTAATTCTTGATGATAGTGTTTTAGTTCGGAGATTAATTGTACTTGGTTTTGACACTCTTGAGATTCATGGTGATGCTGGAGCCTATGGCTGTAGATGGCAACTTAAAGATTATATACTTCTTCCAAAATTTAATGAAAATGAATGATACAATAATTCATGACAGTATTAAGGTAGCAAGTAAAGTAATTACAAAAGTTACAGAAACAGATGATAGAACCAATTGGTGGATGTGGCTAGCAACTTTTGAGTTAGGAATAATAGTCTATCTTATTTTGAAAAATAAACTCAAATCGAAGATTGCAAAAAAAAAGCAATTTAGATCTGAAGCTTTAAGACAAGACATAGACTTTAATAATATAATCAATAGTTCGTTCAATTCTCTTAAGCTTTATGATGAGCTTAAAACTAGATGTCACCCTGATCGCTTTCCGACTGATGAAGAAAAAAATTTGATAGCTGAAAATCTTTTTCAGGAAATATCAAAAAACAAAATGAATATTAAACGTTTGCTTGAGTTAAAAGAAGAAGCAATTCAAAAACTTAAAATTGACTTTTAAATAATTGAAAATGGAAAAACTTGTAATTTTAATTGTTGTTTCAGCGCTTGTTGCAACACTCGGCAGTAATCGTAAAATCGGTTATGGATGGAGCTTAGTTCTCTGCCTTTTTCTTTCTCCAGTTATCGGGTTGATAATTATTCTCTTCTCTAAAAAAGTTAACAATGTTGACTTTGTTGATGTAAAGAAGGAAAATCAGCAAAACTAAATATATATGAAAATAACTGGAATTATTTTACTGGTATTTGGCATTCTAGCGACTCTTGCCGGAATTCTTGGTGCAATATATGGTCGAGCACCAAATTTATTTGGTCTAGCTTATGTTGTTTTAGGCGGCTACTTGATTTATAGAGCTAATCAAAAAAAAGAAGAAGCTGAAAAGAAAAAACAATGGGAGCAAGGCAATTCCGATACGGAATTATAATCACTTTATGCCTTATATAGGTCAGTAGCAATACGGTTTTATTACTTATTCATGCGTTCTACCAACTCGAAATTTTGTGTGTTTTAACCGAGTTAGCGTCCTAAATCTTCTATAATGCATATACTCAATTAGCTTGATAATCAAGTCAGCGACTAGGATAAGGTAATTAAAAAACCCCAGAATACGCCGCAAACTGGAAGAGGTTAAGGCATTGATCTCGAAATTTTTTGAAGTCTTCTCGGGGCTGACCGTTTGGGTCTTACAGTGGGTAATCGCAAACATAGACATCAACTTTAGGTTAGGACTACTACTTTTTTCTTTGAATGGATGTCTAAGATTGATTACAAATCTGTAAATTTACTCGTGACGTTGATTTTATCCATTAGAAAATGGAGTTCTATTCTTCTTCTAATTTGGAGAAAATCAACGTCATTTTTAGATTTTGTTGCTTTAATTTGCTGATATTTATTAGATTAGGTTTTTGTCATGTGCTTAGCCTATATTTAACATACTGTTATTTGATGAGGCTTAGAAGGCATTCTATCATGTCGTATGCAATACAAGAGAAATTATAAGCTCGGGTAAATAATACTCGAAAAATAAGTGGTAAAAGGTCTCTTATGCCCTCAATTATTCACCATTATAATCTGTGGCCTGCAACGACATTTTATCAGTATTGTTTTGTTAATACTTGCAAATTGATGTGGAGTCAATAATTAAATTTATAAATAGATCCATGAAAAATAAATTTCTTTTAGTTGCTTTACTGTTTATTAGTTGTTTTTCCTTTAGCCAGAGCTATGTAACTTATAATTTTGGCGAGAAAGGTCAAATAAAAATACCAAATGATTGGACGATTTTTGATGGTAAATCTGATAAAGAAATTATTAAGAAGGCTGTTATTGCATCAAATGGTAGATATCAGCCAACCCCAGGTAAATATACAATAATTCGTTGCAATGGTTATAATGGTCAAAAATCGTTTACTTTAAAACTTTCGTATATTGTTTTGGAGCAAAGTCAAACAGCTTCAGAATTGAGAGCTCAAAAAGATGATATTATTGAAATTTTAAATGGTCAAATGGTAGATTTAAAGCGGCAAGTTATAGGTTCTGACATAAAAATTATTAAGTCATTTCCGATTGAATATAAAGAAATTGGCGGCGGAATTGGTGGTAAGATGTCATATATAAAACAGCATAATATTAAACCAAAAAGAAAAATTGTTCAATATATGCTTTTCAAAGATAATAAGATGTTTCTATTGACGTTGGGTTGGGACGTTGTAGATGAAGATATCTGGTCTGATAAATACAATGCTATCGTAAACAGTTTAAAATTCTGATATATTTATGATTAAATATGACTATCATATTGTAATCCGATAAGTGTCGTCCCGCGTGCCAACTCTATACTTTGTTGCATTTTACGAGCCTAAGTCACTCTAAGTGCATAACAAAAATTCAAAGATATTCATACGTGATTGATCCTTAGAGTTTAATCAAATGCTAGCCACATAAGAAAGTCCGTGATTGAATATACTCTGTTCTTTTCTACCATGTGTTTTCATAGAAATTGATCAAATATTTGATGCTAATCTAGTATCTTATTTCCTTGTCATTAAGATATTTAATCCATGTATCGCCTATATCTTTTCTATCCGCAGTTAGGCAATCACTGCACAGACTAAGATTTCTTTTTTTCTACCTTTTCGCTATCTAAAGCCTTTGAAAGCTTCTCAAAGCCCACCGTTTGAACCTTACAGAGGGCAATCATAAACATAGACATCAACTTTAATCTGGAACGATTGATTTTTCCTTTGAAATGACTTTCTAATTTTGGGAACAAATCAGTAATTTTACTCGTGGCGTTGGCTTTCACCATTAGAAAAATGAGTAGGATTATTCTTCTAGTTTACTGAAAACCAACGTCATTTCTAAATTTTTCTTATCTTAATTTACTGATTTTCATTAGATAATTTTTTATCATGTAGTAAGATTTTTGTCATACATATAAATGAGTTATGGGCAAGACAATGAAAAGACATAGCGGACAAAATAGTTCATCGACAAGGTTTAACTTTGATACATCTTGAAGGATGAATTGAATATAAAAATCGTGGAGACTTGAATCTACCAGGAAAAAACATGGCGAAACTACTTAGCCATACAAGTAGGACTATTTAATTTTGAAAGTAATGAAAAAAATATTTACAATTGCAATGATAGCATTAACAATTAATGCTTATTCTCAAAAACTAGTAAAAGAGTATTATGACTGGGCTAAGACCAAAATTATGAGGGAATACTACTCAGATGCTTACGGCACATTGAATGGTTCGTATAAAGCCTATTCTGACTACGGTGGAATAATGAAACAAGGCCAATGTAAAGACAATGGACCCATTGGAAAATGGATTGAAAATTATGACAATGGTAAACTACATTATATAAAAATTTACGATACCCCAGGAACCTATGACTTTCAAGTCAAAGATGGAAAAATTATTTCATACTATGAAGACGGTAAAACTATAAAATATGAAAGAAATTTTAAAAATTTGGAACTTGATGGAGTTTGGAAAGAATACGATGAAAAAGGAATAATAACCAAAGAGGGTATGTATGTAAATGGTATTTTCGAACCAACCGGAATAACTAAGATAAAATATGAAGAGGAACAAGAGAAACAAAAACAGTTGGAAGCAGAAACACTATTAAAGAAAGCTGATGAATACAAAAAAATCATACCAGAAGCAGACAAGGCTTTCATCGCAAAGGAGTATGTCAAGGCTTTACAATTGTACAAATCCGCATCTGACCTTTTGGTGAATGAGAAATATCCTAAGGACAAAATATCTGGAATGGTTGAAACATTTCATTCAAACAGTAAGTTTTTTAATGAATATATTGACAATCAATATGATAGTTTAGGTCAAGAATTTGAAAAACAAATCAACGAATACAAATCAGTCATTTTACAAAAAATAGCAGGAAGCGATTATTCTGAAGATTTAATAGAAGCGGAGTACAGGCCCTGCTGGGATAATATTAATTGGCAAGCCGCCAAACCCTGTTTTGATCGTTATAAAAGAGTATATGAATCTTATATCATTGCATTTTGCGAAGGCTATTTCAATTATTCAGAAGCGTTATCAATAGAAAAAAGTAATATTAACAAGTCCGGTACATACTTTTCTTTTGAGGGCGTTAATAATGGATTTTATACATATGATAAAGACACTTTTCTTAACAATCTTAAGGAGCCAAGAAATAATTATGAATTAGCTAAATCTGGAAAATCTCTTTACGATAAAGTAATAGAGAAGAAAAAACAAATTGAATCCTTAAACGACCAAAACAAAAAGAAAACTTTGCTGAAAAAATATTTGATTGTCTATAATGACTTGATTGTAAAATATAATGCTTACACAAGTATAGCAGAGACAATAAGAGTTCTGAATACACTTTCTACGATATGTGACAAGGTTATCTCTTACTATTCAGAGGATACTTATGAACTGGAAAGCAAGTTAAAAGACGTTAAAACATCAGAACAAATACAAACTGTTTTCCTTGGACAATAAAATTTCACAAAATGACAAACATTAAAGAAGAAAACTTCGACACTATTTGTAAGCGAATCCAAGAACTTGTTGACCTCTTAGAAAGCGGTGCATCTACGTTAACACAAGAGCAATGGGACGATATTGTTAAAAGAATAGCGATGTTAAAATAGGATTTTAGAACAGCAAAAAAGATAGAAGCCCAGCCCATAACAGCACCTACCCGTCACCAGGCTTTCGCTCGTGCTTCTCTTGAAAACTATAACTAAATTCATATTCTGTGCTTCTCGGGAAGCTGGTTGAATAAAGACCTGGCAGCGGGTAGCTGCGGGACGTAATGGGCAAGTTTAAGAAACGACACAACGGAATGACACAGACAAGAGAACCACCGCTTAGCGATTTTGAAAATTCGTGAAAGATTATTTCTAAAATTGCAGACGCCAAATATGGAAACCAGCAACTATTATAAAACGGAGCGAAACCGAAAAGCCAAACGAGTAGGAACAAATTTAAAATTCAAGTAAAATGAAAAAGATAACTGCATCAAGAATTTCAGACGGTAATTAACTATTCTCTGCTTCAATTACAATTGAAGACACTGGATTAATAGTTAGGCTTCCAGGATTTTGGAAGGACGAAGAAACTTTTATTTCTTACACTGACATTTCAGGAGTATCAGTTGACACCCTTCTTATTGGTTATTCAAGTATTGAGTTTAATGTAATGGCCTCAAGAGTGAAAGCACACGGTTTTACAAAAAGTGAAATAAAGGAGATTAAACAAGCCATTGAAGATGGTAAGAAGTGTGGACCAGTCATTTCAAGTTCACCAACGTATATCAATCCAACCGGAGCAAATACCTCGGGTAGTGAAATAACGACAGTTGTAAATAAAGCACCCGGCTTTAGACACTTTATGGGTAAGGCTTTGGGCGATTCTATTAGTAAATCAATGAGTCTGACAGATAAATTTGACCAACAGGACAGGGAGAAGCTTGCAAAAATTGAAGATTTAGCTCAATTGAAAATGTCATCTGACAAGGGTGAATTGCTTGAACAGTTAAACTATCTAGCAAGTTTGGCTAGCTCAAAGCCTGAAAAGGAAATCAAAAATGTAATTATCGAAAAGATGGAATTTAGTATAATGAAGCTCAAAAGTAGCGGTGCAAATGGCGAAGCTGATTTCTTTGAAATTAAATTAGAACAACTTAAGAAAAAAAGTTGGTTTTAAATCTCCTACGATGCTTATTCATAGTTTGGCTGACTTAAAAAAATATAAAATTGCCAAAAGCAACGGAGTAAATGGGATATATCTATGGGGTGTCTTTCACAACAATAGATATATTCCACTCTATGTCGGCAAGGGAAGAAACGTTCATGAAAGAATATTTCAACAAATATCAAGGTGGCGTGGTGGAGAATACCGAGTGCCAAAAGGGGAGCATATTTTAGATGAAACAAAGAGAGTAAAACCCTTTACTGCTGATGACAATTTGCTTTATATTCCTCATGGCGCATATCAATATTCTGACTTTCTAAAATCTAGCGAAATTCAGGACACAATCAACAACGTGATAAAAGATTTTTTCTGTGTTTGGCTATCAATTAATAATTCAAAGTTGCTTGACGAAGAAGATGAATTGGCTACACTTGTGGGAAAGGACAGACTGATTTCATCTCATAGAAAAAGACAAACTCCTGCAACAAAAACGGTATCAGATTTTTATTGTGAATTGATAGCATATGAACAGAAAACCAGTCCATAACCGCACCTACTAAGTACATGACAAAAATTCAAAGATATTGATACATGATTGATTTTTTGAGTTTAATAAAATGCCTGCCACCTAAGA
Organism: Sphingobacteriia bacterium; assembly: GCA_021286705.1. Taxonomy (GTDB): domain Bacteria; phylum Bacteroidota; class Bacteroidia; order Bacteroidales; family TTA-H9; genus JAJTBW01. The sequence goes on along the minus strand of JAJTBW010000160.1, from coordinate 796 downwards.
AAGACCGTATTTGAATATACTCTGTATATTATTGCCATCTGTTTCAATATAGATTGGTCGAATATTACGTGATGAAATATTCCATTTTATTAAGTCTGATCAACCCTATCTTGAAATCCTATATCCCAATGGTGTTAGGGTGGTTCTCTATGCTGAGATGCCAAATGAAAAGCTTCTATTCTTAATTCATAAAGCCTTATGCTTGCCTTAAATTGGTCACTTTGCTACTACCAGTATTGTCGTGAATGATTCGGAGCATTACCACCCACTATTTCGTTTAAATGAAGTTGCTTTCAAATTGAAATTTATTATTCTTTGTAAAGCTAATATTTCATAAACCAATCAATTTTAGAGATCATTAATAATAAAAGCGTAAGGCTAATATCGTATATACAACATTTCCAAGTCTGTGGGTTATTTGTCGTTTAAGCTTGCATAGAATTAGTCATAGCTTGTCATGGCTATGCTTTGAAATGACAATTGTTTCATATGTTGAATTGTTATGGTTTATACTAAAAAGTGCTACAGCTTGAGAAACATAGTAGATGATTATTTTGAGTTTTATGAGACTTTTAAAGAAAAACACTCTGAGGTGTTGAAAAGTAAAAGCATTGGAATTCTGTCTGAATTTCTTGATAACAAGAACAATATCATAGAATTTCATAAAAGGTACGTTCAACCAAATTCACCAAAAATTGTAATGTGTGGCATCAATCCTGGTCGAAGAGGTGCAGGAATCTCAGTAAGCATTCGGTCTAGTACATATTTTCAGACCTTCTAACGCTACCTACATTTG
>JAJTBW010000159.1 GCA_021286705.1 Sphingobacteriia bacterium | reverse complement strand
GATTCAAAATTCAAAGATTAGCTACTAGCCGCTGGCTGCTGGCAGGATATGAATTCAAAATTCAAGAATTCAAAGATTAGCTACTGGCTGCTAGCTGCTGGCCATTAGCTAGTTACCAGTAGCCAGAAGCCAGTGGCCAGAGGCCTCTGGCCCGGGGTTTATTGTAGTTTGATCGATAATTGTTTTTTTTGGTATCTTGGCCATACCAAACAATTACAAACGATGAGAAAGAGATTACTGGGTCTTATAGCCCTGTTTTATATTATTCTTAATACCACTAATGCTCAGCCTGCTCGAAGTGATAGTGCACGAATGGTCTGGTTTGATGATGCAAAATTTGGGATCTTTATCCATTGGGGAATCTACTCTGTTAAAGGAGTTGATGAGTCATGGTCTTTTTTTAATGGTTATACTAGTCATGATAGCTATCTAGAACAGTTAAAGGGGTTTACTGCAAGTAAGTATAATCCTGATAGCTGGGCCAATCTCATTGCCGAGAGTGGGGCAAGGTATGCTGTCCTGACCAGTAAACACCATGATGGCGTTGCCTTGTGGCAGGTTCCAGATAAAGGGCTAAACGTAGTGGATAATACCCCGGCAGGTCGTAACCTTATTAAGCCATTTGTGGAGGCTGTACGGAAAAAAGGCATCAAGGTGGGTCTTTACTACTCTTTACCTGATTGGTCACACCCGGATTATCCACTAGAGGCTCGCGATACCTATCGTTATAAGAATGATTCATTGAGATTCAAGAAGTTTTTATCGATTCAGAGGGGGCAGCTGATGGATTTACTTACACAGTTTAACCCCGATCTTCTCTGGTTTGATGGAGATTGGGAGCATTCGGCAAAAGAGTGGGATGCTTCCGATATACGTAAAAATCTCATTGAGAAATCACCCAATCTTATAATTAACAGCAGACTTCAAGGCTATGGTGATTATGCCACGCCTGAACAGGGATTACCGGTTGAAAAGCCTAAAGATCGGTATTGGGAGCTCTGTCTTACCATGAATAACTCTTGGGGTTACCAACCAACCGATAATAAATATAAGAGTGCCGATCAATTAATCGCCATATTGGCTGATTGTATAAGTATGGGAGGGAATCTTTTACTGGATATCGGGCCCAAGGAGGATGGAACAATTGTTAAGGAGCAGGCTGATATCTTAAAGGATATGGGTCGATGGGTGAAGAAACACCAGAAAGCTATCTTTGGTTCTCGCGCTGGCTTACCAGCAGGTCGATTTGATGGGCCTACCACATTTTCTTCTGATGGCAAAACCCTTTACTTGTTTGTTCCTAACCATGCTTATGGATGGTTGCCTATTAAAGGTCTTAACAAAAAGATTACTCATGTTAAATTAGTAGGTGATGGTACTAATCTTGATTGGTATGAATCGGGGCGTGCATGGTGGAGTGAGACACCCGGGATTTACTATATTTACCTGCCTGAGTCATTGAGGGATAGTTCAATGAGCGTTATCGCAGTTCACTTAAAATAAGGTGGCTTTAGCCACATCTTGAATTAACATTTCTAAAAAAGTTTAGCTTTGCGGAGCAAAACTTATCGTGCCATGCTTGTTAAACGGATTTTTGATATACTACCATATGCACTTGAGCGTCATAATCTTGATGCTGCACTATCTGGAAAACGTGGTGGGAAATGGGTTTCTTACTCAAATGCAGATTACCTGAGAATTGTTAATCTAGTCTCCTTTGCTTTATTGAAGATAGGGATTAATCCGGGGCAACGGGTGGCAACGATGAGTGGCAATCGCCCGGAGTGGAACTTTGTTGATATGGGGATGTTACAGGTCGGAGCGGTTCATGTTCCTATCTATCCCACTATTAATAGTGATGAGTTGATATATGTACTGAATGAGTCCGGTGCAAGGGTTGTTTTTGTTGGGAATAAGTATCTCTATCAGAAGATTGAAGAGGTAAAAGATAGAGTTCCTGCAATAACCCATGTTATCACTTTTGATGAGATTGCCGGAGCCACGAATTTCAAGGAATTTCTTGAGTTAGGTGTTCAGAGTGAGGATTATGATCTATTATCCAAGAGGAAAAAAGCGGTACTGCCTGGCGATTTAGCATCGATTATATATACTTCAGGAACCACCAGTTCGCCTAAGGGGGTCATGTTATCGCATGAGAATCATTTATCAAATATGCAGGTGGCGGCATTTACCATCAGATTAAGATCAGGAGAAAAGATCTTGAGTTACTTGCCGCTATCACATAGTTATGAGCGGATGGTAAACTATGTTTCTCAATACATTGGATTATCGATTTATTACTCAGATAGCGTCAATAACATTCTGGTCAATTTTCAGGAGATAAAGCCACATATCCTGGTTTCTGTCCCCTTGCTGCTTGAACGTGTATATGAAGGGATTTTGAAGAAGGGGATGAAGTTACCCTTCATACAGAGGATGATATTTAATTGGTCAATCTCGGTAGGTTTACGATACGAGCATGGAAAGAGGCAGACTATGGGTTATCGGTTAGAGTTGGCTTTGGCTCGAAAGTTGGTTTTTCGGAAATGGCAGAATGCCTTAGGGGGTAGAATGCGTAAGATCATCTGTGGAGGTGCCAAGGTTCAGAGTCATCTACTAAAGATCTTTTGGGCGGCAGGTATTCCTGTGTTTGAGGGGTATGGTTTAACGGAGGCTTCTCCATTGGTTTCCTATAACACAGAGGATGACTTCAAGGCTGAGACCATAGGCAAGCCCATCTCTGATTTGATAGTCAAGGTAAGTGACAGTGGTGAGTTACTGGTTAAGGGTCCAAATGTAATGATCGGATATTACCTTCATCCTGAGATGACAGCTGAGGTGATAGACCAAGATGATTGGTTACACACAGGCGACAAAGCGGAACTGGATGATGAGGGCTATTTAAAGATAACCGGACGAATCAAGGAGATATTCAAGACCGCTTCAGGAGTCTATGTTTATCCTGAAACTCTTGAGAATAGATTGAAACAGTCTCTTTTTATCTCTAACTGTATAGTTGTTGGTGAAAATAAAAACTTCTTGTCGGCGGTCATCTCACCCAATTTTGAATACATAAGGGAGTGGGGTTTAGAGCATCAAATAATAGAGACTGATAACTCAGTACTTATAAAAAACCCCAAAGTGAAGGCACTCTTGGATCATGATATCCGTCATTATGGTCAGAGTGTTAAAGAGTCAGAGAATATTGCCAAATGGCAGACTGTGGCTGACGAGTGGGGTATTGATACCGGTGAATTGACTCCATCAATGAAGCTTCGAAGAAGAATCGTTACTAAGAAATATCAGTCAATAATTGACCAGTTTTATCTCTAAATAATCAGATCTTCGGGCGAGCCTTTAGTTTTCTATTATTGTAGGTGTTTAGTATTTATGTCGTTTGTAGTCTTTGATCTTCATGCTAGAGAAGGTCATTCTTCGGTAGTTGTAGTTGGATCTGAAAGACCAGATTGCTACAAGGATACTTTTGGTTCTAATCAGGGTTCTGATAAAGCGTTTTATCATGATTGGAAAGCTGTATATCCTTTTAAAAGCGCGGATCATGATAGGATAGAACTCTTCAGGAGTAAGTTTATTGGCATAAAATGTCATATCCGAGTAGTCATAATGCTGCCAATCTTCAGGGAAGTTCTTTAATCTAAGCCGATTATCAGTCTCGAATTTAGTCCACATTCGGGTGCCCGGGAGGGGGGTAAGTATGCTGGTTTGAATAGCATCAGCCTCACAAGCGCGGATATACCTGACACGGTTCATAATAGATTTCTCGTCATCAGTGTCCCACCCGAAGATGAATCCTGCAATTACGCTTATGCCATGTTTTTGGATTTTTCTGAAAGTATCATTAAAAGAGCTAACACCGCGCTTAATATTTAGCTTTTTACCTGCCTCCTGTAGTTGTTCTAATCCTTCTGTTTCAATGCCCAGAAAGATCATCTTACACCCACTTTTGGCAGCAAGTTCAAGAACCTCATCATCGTCGGCAAAGTTGATAGAAGCTTGTGATATCCAGAGCTTCTTTATACCACGATCTATAATACCCTGAAAGAGTTTTTTCGCTCTTTCACGAGCTTCAGAATTATATCCAATGATGTTATCATCGAGGAAAAACACATAAGGTTGTGGCGTTTCTTCCAGTTCATCTAAGACATCTTCGATAGGTCTAAACCGATAGTGCCGGCCATTAAATGCCGTGACTGAGCAGAAAGAGCAGTCCATAGGGCAACCACGTGAGGTCTGTATACTGGCGAATATATAAGCCGGATGGAAGAGGTCTCTTCTGGGTTTAGGACTACGGATGGTCTGTTCGAGGGCGCCCTCATATCTGTGTTTAAGCTGCCCCTTAAGGAAGTCTTCTATTAGTTGAGGCCAGATGGTCTCGGCTTCCCCTGTGACGATTGTATGGGCATGTTGTAGAGCTTCGTCAGGACACATCGAGACGTGTATGCCCCCCATTACAACAGGGATGTTTTTTTCTTTATAGATATCGGCTATTTGGTAGGCTCTGGTAATTGTTGCCGTAAATCCGGTAATAGCTACAAGGTCTGCTTTATAATAGTTGAATGTTCTAAAGTTCTCATCTATAAGCTTTATCTTCCAGTCTGGTGGGGTTAGAGCTGCAAGAATTCCAAGTGCAAGCGGTTGAAATTTAGTATCTCTGTTAATTAGAAAGCCTGCTCGAAGTTGATTTGCGGGGTATACTAGTAATAATGTTTTTTTATCAATCATTCTTTGTTAGATTTGACTTTACCGGCTTTTCTCGTAGGGCTAATCGATAGTTGATATTGCTGTTCCATGCCCAGATTGCTGTTCTAAGACTTTTAGTGTTCCAAAAGGTTCTGATAAAATGAAGACGAAGGTTTTTGAGAGAAGTGATCTTTTGGTAGATTGTTTGCATATGCGTGGCGAGTTCCTTTGCCGACATCTGTTTGGGGCTGAAGACAACATCACCAAAGTGAAAATATTGCCATTTAGTTACTCCATCAGGGGTGTCGAGTCTACCTTCTGATTGAAGTTTGTTGTATAGTCTGGTGCCCGGTAACGGCGTAAGTATGCTAGCCTGAGTGACATCAACAGCACTTTTCATAATAAACTCGGCTCGGTTATAGAGATCCTGAGGTTTGTCACTATCCATGCCGAATATGAATGCTCCGAGCACTGCAATTTTTGCTTTATGAATAGTTCGAAAGGCACTCTTGTAGCTGCTTACACCCTTTTTAAGGTTTAGTTTTTTGTTTGATTCTTTTAATTGCTCTTCCTTTTCAGCTTCAATACCAATAAGGAGCATCCGACAGCCAGCCTGTGAGGCGAGCTTTAAGAGGTAGGGTTTCTCAGCAATGTTTAGTGAAGCTTGAGCAAACCATTCTTTTTTTAGATTGCTTGCTATCATAGCTTTGAAGAGTTTCTCGGCATGCTTTTCAGCTTCTGGACCATACCCAATGATGTTATCATCAACAAAGTAGATGAGCTTCTGTGGGATCTGTTTCATCTCAGTGATGATGGAATCGATACTGCGCAGCCTGTATTTATGACCGTTAAAGGCAGGAACTGAACAAAACTCGCAATCCATCGGGCATCCGCGGCTAGTCTGAATGCTTCCGAAGATATAACCCGGGTGAAAGAGATCATGTCGTGGAATGGGTGATTGCTGCATGTCAGTCAACCCCCCTTGATAAATTCCTTTAAGCCTCTTGTTCTTGAAATCGTCAATTACCTGGTGCCAGATTCCTTCGGCTTCACCAATAACCACCGCATCAGCGTGCTGTAAAGCCTCTTCAGGCAGAGAAGATACATGGATGCCTCCCATAACCACCGGGATCCCTTTGCTTCTATATAAATCAGCAATCTCATAGGCCCTTGCAGCAGTGCTTGTAAAGGTTGTAATACCTACTAAATCAGCTTCGGCTTCACGAAATGGCCTGAAGTTCTCATCCCATATTTTTATCTTGAAGTCATTGGGGGTAAGAGCGGCTATAATACCTAATCCCAGGGGCGATTGCTTGCTTTGAACACGCCTTAAGAACCCCTTCCTGTATTGATTGGCAGGGTTGATGAGTAGTAATTTGTCCTTGGTTTCCACTGTTTTCAGCTGCGTAGATACAAGCAAATTTATTAAAATAATTCGGTAAATCCTTATTTACTTGCTCTTGGATGGCCATTCTTGAATAATTTAGCAGCTGAGTAAGTTTATAAATAAGTATTTAAATTAGCCAAAATGAAGACAACTCTCCGAATCACCTTTTTTGTGTTTATTGCCTTTTTCACTTCACTTTTATCAACTCTATCTGCTCAGAATACGCTCTATTTTCCACCGTTAACCGGATCTGAGTGGCAGACAGTTTCTCCGAAAGATCTCGGTTGGTGTGATGAGTATGTTCCGCAGCTTTATGACTATTTGGGAAAGAATAATACCAAAGCTTTTATCGTCTTACATGATGGTAAAATTGTTCTTGAGCATTATTTTGAAAGCTTTACTCAGGATAGTTTGTGGTATTGGGCCTCTGCCGGAAAATCCCTAACCGCTTTTTTAGTCGGTTTTGCTAAGCAATATGGTCAACTTCAGCTTGATGATCGTGTCTCATTCTATCTGGGCAATCAGTGGAGCTCATTAACGTATGAACAAGAACAGAAGATTACAATACGAAATCAGCTGACTATGACTACCGGGTTTGACGATAATGTGCCAGATCCTTATTGTACCCTTCAGGAGTGCCTCATCTATAAGGCTGATCCCGGTACCAGATGGGCTTACCATAATGCTCCTTATACACTTCTGGATCGGGTAATAGAATCTGCAACAGGCGAGACTTTGAATGATTGGTTTAATCAAACGGTAGCATGGAAAACGGGGATGAAGGGGCGTTTTGTAAAGTCGGGCTATAACAATCTCTTTATAAGTAATGCAAGAACCTTTGCCCGTTTTGGCCTTTTAATTCAGAACAAAGGTGTTTGGAATAACATCGTTCTCATGACTGATCAACCTTTCTTCAATGAGATGGTCAATAGTTCTCAGTTAATAAACCCTGCCTATGGCTACCTCTGGTGGCTCAATGGCAAAGATCGTTTTATGTTACCGCAGACTCAAATGGTTTTTAATGGTTTTTTGATGCCTTCTGCCCCGGCTGATCTTATTGCAGCAATGGGTAAAAATGGTCAGTTTTTAAATATTGTTCCCTCTCGTGGACTGGTTTTAGTTAGAATGGGTAATAGTCCTGATGGTAATGAAGTGCCAATGACCATGAATGATTCGATTTGGCAATATATGAATAAGGTTTTGTGTATCGCTTCTGTCAATGAGATCGATCGGGCTGATATAAAGGTATTTCCGAATCCGGTTATTGATAAGTTGACTGTTTCTTTTCCTTCTAGCGCAAATCTCTTTGATCTCTCCCTGTTTGATCTGAACGGGTCTCTTCTACGAGCTTGTTCAGGCTGTAATGAAATGAATAACCTTAATAATCTTCCATCTGGATTTTATCTTCTACGGGTTCGTTACTCTGATAATGTCAGGTTCTTTAAGGTTCAGAAGCTGTAGAGGCAACAATTCTTTACTTTTGTGTTATAAAAACAGGGGTATGATAAGCAGCTCAAAGCAGGATGCTCTTAAGCAGGTTACTGAACGGTACGGAATTTATGTAATATTAATTATTGCAACTTTATTACGTTTTTGGAACTTTTCGGAGATTCCATTTACACATGATGAGTTTAGTGCCCTATACAGAACTCGGTTTGATTCGTTCAGTGATCTGATTAAATTGGGTGTCTTAGGCGATGGTCATCCCGCGGGCGTTCAGGTTTTCTTGTGGTATTATGTCTCTCTCTTTGGACAAAGCGTAATAGCTGTAAAGCTCCCCTTTTTGTTAATGGGTCTTGCTGCTGTCTGGGTCACCTGGTATTTGGGAAAGAGTTGGGGTAACTCTACTGCTGGCCTTTATGCTGCGGCTATTCTTGCAGTGACTCAATATGGAATTATGTATAGTCAAATGGCACGACCCTATGCTGTAGGTCTGTTCTTTTCTCCTGTACTTGTATTGTTCTGGTCAAGGATTCTTTTTTTAGATAAAAGCCCCAGATTATCTAGTTATGCAGGGTTTGTTATTTCGGGTGTAGTATTGGCCTATACTCATTATTTTTCGATGTTCTTCGCTGGAATAGTAGGCTTTACAGGCTTGATGTTTCTTAATAAAAGAACCTATCTATGGTATATGGTTTCGGGTGGCATGATTGGTCTTCTTTATCTTCCTCATCTCAGTGTTTTTAAGCATCATCTTAATGTAGGAGGGGTTGAATCATGGCTTGCTAAGCCAGAAGACTCTTTTATTGTTGAATACTTCAGATGGATCTTTCACTATTCAATCCTCTTCCTAGGGTTGTTTATTGTGGTAATTGTCTGGAGTATCATGGGTGTTTTTATTAAGAATGAGGACTATGCCTCCCCTTCACAGGTGGGAAACGAGATTAGTAATAATCCGGGTCAATTCGATAAAAGTGGGCAATCACTAAGTAGAAGTCAAAAGGTCATTGTGAATATAAGTGCTCTTGTTTGGTTTTTTCTTCTGTTTCTTACAGGATTCTATTATTCCAGATTAGGAAATGCCGTGCTTCAGTTCTCGGTTCTTATATTTGCCTTTCCAACACTGCTGTTGGCCCTTTTTGCCGGGTTACGCGCACGTCGGGTCATCCTCAACATGGCCATGTTAACCTTGATCCTGATCTTAGGGTGTGGTAGTTTGATTGGTTCCAGACACTATTACAGGATCTTCTATAAATCGGTTTATTCTGAGATCCCAAAAGAGTTAGCGGCCTTGGATGAACAAACATTAAAGTTGTTTGATGGTCATAGGGTTATTCTAAGACAACTTAATAAGATGGAGTCTTTAGACACGGCTTTTGTTATGGTTGATGAGTTAAAGGTGCCATACAGTTTAGACTCTACTCTTAGATTAGGGTCGATACCAGCGGTTGGTTATGGAGCATTAAGTCAGACTAATCCGGTGATCTGGCCAATGATATATAGTGATTATCCCGTAGTTGAGAAGAAGATTGATTATTTTGGTGGAACCTACTGGCTCTTTAAACATGAAGGGGTTTCTGATAGTACAGCCAAGCCTTACGAGGTGCATACTTTAAACTGGGTGAAGCCTGAAGGAAGAGTTGATGTTGCCATAGGTGGTTTGTCTCAACCATGGTTCTGGATGGGTCAGGACAATGAGTACGGTCCCGGTTTTACTGATACGCTAAAAGGTAAGTTAAAAAGTAAGTTTGATTTTATTGATGCAGTAGCCGAGATAGCTGTGGTTGATACCCTCGAGGGGGTAATTTTAGTCGCCAGCCTCGAGTCAGACGGGAAGGCAGTGGCTTGGCAGGGATCAGGAGCTAATGATTTTTATATAAAGAAGAGTGTTGTTTCAGATTCAGTTAGTATTGATCAAAATGTTAGTGTATCGGGTGGTTATGTTAGATTAGCCGTCAGTATAAAGCTATCAGATTTGAATGAGATACCTGAGAATAGTCTCCTCAAAGTATTTATATGGAACAAAGGAAAAAGGGTTATCCCCATAAGAAGGATGGAGTGGTGGTTAAGACCCGGAAACCGAGAAGTTTACTCTTTGTTTACTAACTTCCAGGCTCTAAAGTAGTGGGCTGGTGGTGAGAGGCTACTGATACAGAAAGTGACACCGGTAGCGGTAATTTAAGGGGTATTCAAGTGGTTCAAGATTC
>JAJTBW010000158.1 GCA_021286705.1 Sphingobacteriia bacterium | reverse complement strand
TGTGATTACAAATGCACCAAAGCCTGCAGCAGTAGTTGCATTTGTAAGAAGGTTTGCTCCTCCAATTCGTGTAATTACAATCGAGATAGCTCTGGTTTTGTTTCCATGTTTTTTAAACTCAGAAATGAATCTATTCAGAAGAAAGATGCAATTTTCAACACCAATGATAATAATTAAGGGGGGGAGTATTCCCGTCAGAATGGTGATTTTATAACCAAAGAGGCCAATGATTCCTACCGTCCAGATGGCACTAATGATTACGATACTTATTGGAATAAGTACTGCTTTGCCAGAGCGGAAGAACAATAAAAGGGAGATAGCTGCAATTAAAACAGAGACCAACGAGAAGATCTCAAGTTCATCCTGAACCTTCTTCGTGGTCACTGTTCTGATATAAGGCAAGCCAGATATATGGGCTTTTACATTGTTTGTTTTTCCAAATTGATCAATGGCATGTGTGAGGTCGAAGATAAGCTTCACCCGGGCTTTCGAGTTAAGCATATCTTTTTTTAGCGTGATTGCCATTAGAATAACTTTGTTATCTGCGGAAATAAGCAGCCCTTTGTAGAAAGGGATGCTAAGAGCAACCCTCTTTAGAGAGTCAAGCTGGTGTTGTGTCAGATGGTTAGGATCTTTAAAAAGAGGAACCATTTTAAATTTCTTGAGAACTGTATCTTTCTCAAGAATGGCTAGACGGGTTGCTGATAAGACCTCTTCAATTCCATTTGTCTTCTTCAACGAATCTGTTAGTCGTGCAAGAGCTTTAAAGGTCTTGAGAGTAAAGACAGAGTCTGCCTCAAACCCTACAAAAACTACTGCTCCGTCTTGTCCGAAATTCTTTTTAAAGTCATCGTAGTTGATGCTAATTGAATCTTTCGCCGGTAGCATCTTTGGCAGTTCATATGACATATGAACGCTTTTTGCCATCCATGCCATAAAGGCTGTTAAAATTACTGTGGCGATAAGTATAAAAAGTCTATAACGAAGTATAAATCTGACAATATGTTTCCACATGATTGATAAAGTTTACTCATCACGACACACTCAGTGATGGTGATTAATATTGATCTGTATTAGATCGCCTTTGGGTCTTTCCAGTTTAAAATCTTGAAAAAGTCGTAATATTCAGGATTAGAAACATAAGCTAGAGCTGCTTCGTAATCTTCTGGAGCAAGAAACTGACTGTTTCCTTCAAAGACTAGTTTAGCTTTTTGCGAATTAATGTTGACAAGTCTAGGTTGAACCTTACCATGAATATCAGTGACATCTTTCAGGAACAGAGGATGAACATCGCCTGTTGGATCACTGGTGACCATACATCCGGAATAGCCTTGGTCAAACAGTACCTTAACACCCATTCCTAAAAGATTACAGTAAAGTAGATCGAAGGCAATAGGTCTAACACAGCGCAATTCATAACCTAACTCAACAGGACGACTCTTGACATTGATCTTAAGGTCTTTCAGTCTCTTTTGAAGCAAAATGTTAAAGATATGCGCCTTGCTTACATTGCCCAATTCAGGGTGTCCATGATCATCATAGGTAAAGGTTATACCCGTTGCGATGATCTCTTCTTCTGGTAGGAAATGAAAGACACCCTCACTGATTATTGCAACTCCGTAGGGTATTCCAAGTATTCTTCTTTTGACAATTGAACTTACTAGGAGTCTCAAGATTTTCTCAATAGAAATCTGAGTGTTGTTAAACATCTCCGGGATGATAATCATTGGTAGGTGACAAGCAGCTCCTATTCCAAAAGCCAGATGGCCAGCCTCACGTCCCATTGCTGAGATTATAAACCAGTTACCTGATGTTCTTGCATCCTCGTAAATTGTCTGAGTGATTCTTACACCCTCCTCTTTGGCACTTTGATAACCAAAAGTGGGTGAGCCTTCGGGTAGTGGCAGGTCGTTATCAATGGTTTTTGGAACATGAATATTGGAGATCGGAAATGATTGACTGGCAAGGAAACGGGAGATGCGGTTAGCCGTTCCAGCTGTGTCATCACCACCTATAGTGACTAGGAGTTTAACATTGTTTTCTTTGAAGAAGTTAGTGTTGAACTCTTCATCTTTTGGCTTGTAGCGGCTCATCTGTAGAGCAGATCCCCCGGTTTTGTATATGTCGTCGGCCATAGGGTAATCAATTTCGACATATCGGGGGTTTGAAGTAAAGAGCGTTTTATAACCTTCATGCATTCCAAGAACCCTATAGTTATCTTGGAGAAATATCTTTGCTACGCTACCTATTACCGTATTGATTCCGGGAGCTGGCCCTCCTCCGCAAAGAATTACGATTGTGTTCTTCATTAAACAGTTATTTGGTGTGGTTGGTTGGTCTGATTAATTATCCTTGTTGATTATTGTACTTTAAGACTTCATCATGAAGATACTGTAATTCTACTCCGGCCTCTTTGAACATCGCTTCAGATTCAGCTCCGGTATGATACTTAAATTCGCATACTACCCTCTCTATTCCGCAATTTATAATCAACATTGCACATGTTCTACATGGTGTCATCCTGCAATATAGAGTGCCCCCTTCAAGTGCAATACCTAGTCGCGCTGCTTGTGTAATCGCATTCTGCTCAGCATGGACTGTCCTAACACAATGGTTGGTAACACTACCGTCTTCGTGAATGGTTTTCTTGAATAGATGTCCAACGTCATCGCAATGGGGCAGCCCTCTTGGTGAGCCAACATATCCTGTTACAAGGATTTGCCTGTTTTTTACAATGATGCATCCGCTGCGGCCTCTATCGCATGTGGCACGCTTCGCAACCGTTGATGCAATTTCCATGAAATACTCATCCCAACTGGGTCGTACATAAGAATCCTGGTTCATCGGCTGTGTTTTATTTAACAAAAATAAAAAAAAGAAGCAGGGTAATGTTTCTTTATCCTCCTGCTTCTTTTTGTCATTTTTAAGCGATTATTACCATTTCCTGCTTTCTAATCTGATTCTTGTCAGAATTAAAAAGAGGCCTATTATACTAATAAAATAGATCAGGTCTCTCGTGTCTATTACACCTCTGCTAATAGATTGATAGTGCTCATTTATTCCCAGACTTTTAATAAAAAGATCAGCTTTTCCAAAGAGTGCAAGACTGTGTATAAACTCGAATCCTATATATAAAAAGCCTGATAGAACTACAGAAAGTATAAATGCTACAATCTGATTGTCTGTTAATGACGATACAAAAAGTCCGATAGCTACAAATGATGCCCCCAGGAAAAAGAGCCCAATAAAAGAGCCCCATGTGCCTCCTAAATCAATATTTCCTTTAGGCATCCCTAGTTGATAAACGCTGAAGAAATAGATTAATGTAGGAAGAAGTGAGAGTAACATTAGCATTACATTGGCTAAAAACTTAGCCCAAACAATCTGCATCTCTGTAAGGGGCTTAGTAAGTAATAACTCTATTGTACCAGTTCTCTGCTCGTCTGCGAATGAGCGCATTGTGATAGCGGGCATGAGAAATAGAAATACAAAAGGAGCCAGCATAAACAACCCATCCAGACTGGCATACCCATAATTTGGTATGTTGAAATCTGTTTGAAATACCCAGAGAAACAGTCCATTGACTAATAGAAAGACGCTTATGGTAATATAGCCAGTTAATGAATGAATAAATGTACTGATCTCTTTTTTGAGTAATGTGATCATCGTGATTGAATTATTCGAAACAAAGGTAGTTGGTTTTACTTTATCTCACTACCACTTTTGAATGGCTCAGAAGGTTGCATAAAACAGAGCTTTCCTGTGGCATCTTCGGCCATCAGAATCATGCCGTGGCTATCTATTCCTTTGAGGTTCTTTGGCGATAGGTTAATTAACATCAGAACTTTCTGTCCAATAACATCCTCTGGATTATAATGCTCAGCAATACCGGATACAACGGTTCTTTTATCTACCCCGGTGTCAACCAATAGCTTCAAAAGCTTTTTAGTTTTGGTTACTTTTTCTGCCTCAAGAATAGTAACTACTCTTAAGTCAAGTTTTGAGAAATCCTCAAACGAAATATCGTCCTTTGCCGGAGTTACAGGTGTAGCTGCCGCGAGGTTCTGCTTCCTTGACTCTTCTAATCGATCTATCTGCTTCTGAACCTCTTCGTCTTCGATCTTTTCAAATAGAAATGCTGCTTCATTTAATTGTGAACCAGCTTTCAAAAGATCGGTTCCCCCCGCATGATTCCATTTAGCGGCTTCGATATTCAGTATTTGGTTTAGTTTCTTTGCTGTGAATGGAAGAAATGGCTCACATAAGATCGCAAGGTTTGCACAGATCTGAAGAGAAACGTTAAGAACGGTTTGAACTCTCTCCGGATCTGTTTTAAAGACCTTCCAAGGTTCGTTTTCAGTTAGATACTTATTTCCTAAACGAGCTAAATTCATCATCTCGCCTAAGGCCTCTCTGAATCTGAAAGCGTCAATACTGGTTGATATCTTCTCAGGAAAGAGGTTGATTTGCTCAATGGTCTTAAGGTCATCTTCATTGAGTTGTGTTACAGCTGGTACCTTTCCTTCAAAGTATTTATGGGTCAACACGATCGTTCTGTTTACAAAATTCCCAAAGATAGAAAGCAGCTCGCTGTTGTTACGAGTTTGGAAATCCTTCCAGGTGAAGTCATTGTCTTTGGTTTCAGGAGCATTTGAGCATAAGACGTAACGTAAGACATCCTGCTTGCCGGGGAAATCTTTGAGGTATTCATGTAACCAGACCGCCCAGTTTCGTGATGTACTGATTTTATCACCCTCTAAATTGAGAAACTCATTGGCTGGTACGTTGTCTGGTAGTATATATGACCCTTCTGCTTTCAGCATTGCCGGAAAGATGATACAGTGGAAAACAATGTTATCTTTCCCAATGAAATGGAGTAGTCTCGTATCTTGATCTTTCCACCATGGTTCCCAGTCCTGATTGTTAGCCACTCCCCATTCACGGGTAGCGCTGATATAACCTATGGGCGCATCAAACCATACATATAACACTTTTCCCTCTGAACCATCAACGGGCACCTTTACCCCCCAATCAAGGTCGCGGGTAACTGCTCTGGGTTGAAGTCCTTGGTCAATCCATGACTTACACTGTCCATATACATTGGTTTTCCAGTCCTCTTTATGACCGTCTAAGATCCATTCACGAAGCCATGGTTCAGCTTTATCAAGAGGGAGAAAGAAGTGGGTGGTGTCTTTAAGGATAGGCGTGTTGCCGCTTAAAGCAGACCGAGGCTGAATCAGATCGGTAGCATTGAGTGTGGTGCCGCATTTTTCACATTGGTCACCATAAGCTTTTTCGTATCCACAGTGTGGGCACGTGCCTGTGATATATCGATCGGCCAGAAATTGACCAGCCTCTTCATCATAATATTGTTGGGTCGTTTGCTGAATGAAATCACCTTGTTCATACATCTTTCTGAAGAAAGCGGATGCTGTTTCATGATGTATTGGCGCAGAAGTCCTTGAGTAGACATCAAATGAGATACCCAATTCTTCAAAAGAATCTTTGATTATTTTGTGGTACTTGTCTACTATTACCTGAGGAGTAACCCCCTCGTTTCTAGCCTTTATAGTTATGGGTACTCCGTGTTCATCGCTACCGCCAATGAAGAGTACCGGTTTTTCATTACTTCTTAGATACCGGGCGTAGATGTCGGCTGGTATATATACACCGGCAAGATGCCCAATATGAATTGGCCCGTTAGCATATGGTAGGGCAGAGGTTATGGTCGTTCTCTTCCAATGTTTTGATGTATTGCTTTCCATCGATGAACAGTTTGTTTTGAGGCGCAAAGATAAGGTTTTTTAGGCGGCTAACTCTGAATTACACCTTCTTACTCTTGTGCTTTTTTTTCATCATTCAACTACGTATCGAAATAATTGTATATTTGGATGTAATTCTGTTTTTCCCTCACCAAAATTGACTATGACTATGAAAAACAAATGGTTTTGTAAAAATTTATTCTTTTTTGTGGTTTTAATGTGCCTTTCAGGTACAGTGGTTGCAACCGATGGCTATTTTAGTTTGGCTTATGGAACAAAGAGCAAAGGAATGGGAGGGGCTGGTGTTGCCCTCTATCAGAACTCTTTGTTTGGAGCATCTAATCCTGCAGGATTAGTACGATTAGGATCTAGTTATGGGGTTTCTGCTGGTCTGTTTATGCCAGATCGTTCTTATGAAGTAACAGGTGCCAGATCAATTCCAAGCACATTCCCACCTGCTTTCGGTTTAGAACCAGGCAAGGTTACCAGTGACAGCAAGATGTTTTTAATGCCTGCTTTAGCAGCTAACTTTATGCTGTCTGATAATGATGCCATTGGAGTAACTCTTTATGGAAATGGTGGTATGAATACCAACTATCCAGCTAAGACCTACTATTCAACCTACCTTGATAATCCGGTTATGCCCGATGGGAGTAATCCTATGGCAGGGGTTACCTCACCAACAGGAGTTAATTTAATGCAACTGTTTGGTGCAGTACAATACAGCCGTGCACTTGGTAAACATTGGAGTTTAGGCCTTGGTGGTATCGTCGCTTGGCAGTCGTTTGAGGCTAAAGGGTTACAGGCGTTTGGTAACTTTGGAATGTCAAGTGATCCAACTGCATTAACCAACAACGGAGCGTCAACAGCTTTTGGCTTTGGTGGTAAGATAGGTTTGTTGGGAGAGATTATCCCTGGCCTTTCTGTAGGTGCTACATTCCAGACCCCAATCTATATGGGTGAGTTTGATGAGTATAAAGGGTTATTTGCCGAGGCAGGCAAGTTTAATGTGCCAGCTAACTGGACAGCAGGTGTTGCATGGAACCCAACCTCTAAGTTGACTTTGGCGTTTGATGTTAAGCAGATATTCTATAGTAAGGTGAAAGCTATTGGTAATGTTATGAGCATAAATGCGTTGTTACCAATGTACATGGATGGCAATGGGGCTTTCCAACCTAATCCTCAGTATGTACCGCTAGGTAGTGATGAAGGAAGTGGCTTTGGTTGGGACGATATGACCATCTTTAAGATAGGTGCTGAATATCAAGTTGCACAGAATTCGCAAATTAGACTCGGTTTCTCCCATGGAAATAATCCTGTTAAGGAAAGCGAAGTAATGTTCAATATTCTTGCCCCGGGAGTGGTTGAGAATCATTTAACTCTTGGCTTTACTCAGATGTTTGGCAAGTCAGCTGTTGATTTTGCTGTCGTACATGCTTTCAAGAACAGCGTTAAAGGAACAAACCCTCTAGACCCAGCCCAGACAATCGAAATTTCAATGAGTCAGTGGGAATTCGAAATAGGTTTTCGTTTTTAATATAGGCGCCAAATCACAGCAGTTTTATTGATTTTATAATTTCTGAGTTTAAAAGCAATTAATGAAAAATTGGCACTCTTTTTGAATCTAATCTATCTGTATAGAAAGCGAGTATTTGTTATTTTATGGGATTAGATTAGTCGATTGTGTAGGGGAGGGATTTTTTTCCCTCCCCTTTTTTCTTCCCGTCAAGGAATGATGGATTTCGTAAATTTGTTTACTAAACTTAACGAGACAATGGCAGACGATCTGATGACTTCAAGCTATGATGATAGTAGTATTCGCTCGCTCGACTGGAAAGAGCATATTCGGCTTCGTCCGGGAATGTATATCGGAAAACTTGGAGATGGCTCTTCTCAAGATGATGGAATCTACGTTCTGCTTAAGGAGGTTATAGATAACTCGATTGATGAGTTTGTCATGGGAAATGGCAAACAGATTGATATTACTATTCAGGATAAAAAGGTCACAGTTCGTGACTATGGCCGTGGTATCCCTTTAGGAAAAGTTGAGGATTGTGTCTCTAAAATCAATACCGGCGCAAAATACGATAACAAGGTATTCAAAAAAACGGTTGGCCTTAACGGGGTCGGTTTGAAAGCCGTTAATGCTCTAAGCTCTTGGTTTAAGATTCAGAGTGTTAGAGATGGTATGACTAAAGTCCTAGAGTATCATAATGGAACTAAAGTGCTGGATCAGCCCGAAGAACCAACTGATTTGCCTAATGGAACAAGGGTCTCTTTTATTGCTGACAATACAATCTTTGAGGACTTTCATTTCAGACTAGAGTTTGCTGAACAGCTGCTCTGGAACTATTGCTACCTGAATAATGGCCTTACTTTGCTCTTTAATAACCAGAAGCTCAAGGCAAAGAATGGCCTTTTAGATCTACTTTCTGCTAATATGGATAGTGAGCCTATTTACCCTCCTATTCACATTATTGAGACTGATTTTGAATGTGCTTTTACCCACAGTCCCAGCCACTATGGCGAAGATTATTATTCTTTTGTAAACGGTCAACATACTACTCAAGGAGGAACACATCAGCAGGCTTTTAGAGAAGCGGTTGTCAAAACTATCAGAGAATTCTATAAAAAGGATTTTGATACCAATGATATCAGGACAGGTATTGTTGCTGCAGTAAGTATTAAGATTCAGGAGCCGGTTTTTGAGTCTCAAACTAAGACTAAACTGGGCTCTAACTATATGGAAGAGGGAGGTCAAAGCGTGACAAGATTTGTTCTTGATATTATTAAGAAACATCTTGATAATTACCTCCATAAAAATCCTGAGACAGCTGATGCTCTTCTCCGTAAGATACTACTGAGCGAGAAGGAACGCAAAGAGATGGCTGGTATTAAAAAGGCTGCCAAAGAGAGCATGAAGAAGGTTAGTCTCCATAACCGTAAATTACGCGATTGTAGGGTTCATTATAATTCGAATCATGAACGTAAGCTCGAGACCACTCTCTTTATTACTGAGGGTGATTCTGCTTCTGGTTCTATTACTAAAGCACGTGATGTTAATACTCAGGGTGTATTTAGTCTGAAGGGGAAACCACTCAATAGCTATGGCAAAAGTAAACGTATAGTTTATGAGAATGAAGAGTTTAATCTGCTTCAAGCTGCGCTAAACCTTGAAGAGGGCCTTGAAGAGTTAAGATATAACAATGTTGTTATTGCTACCGATGCCGATGTCGATGGTAGCCATATCCGTCTGCTTCTACTCACTTTCTTTCTTCAGTATTATCCTGACCTTGTAAGGAGTGGACATCTTTACATTTTGCAAACGCCTCTGTTTCGGGTTCGCAATAAGCAGAAGACTTTCTATTGCTATAATGAAGAGGAGAAAGAGAAGGCAATGGAGCAATTAGGTAAAAATCCTGAGATCACCCGTTTTAAAGGACTGGGTGAGATTAGTCCTGATGAGTTTCGCAATTTCATTGGTGCCAAAATGCGATTAGACCCGGTGATTTTAAGGAAAGAACACTCTATCGCAGGAACCCTTGAGTTCTATATGGGAGGCAACACCCCTGAGAGACAACAATATGTCATCGAAAAACTAAAACCCGTAGAAGAGGTCCTGTAGAGACGCGATTTATCGCGTCTATTTATCGCATCTAGCGACTCATTGCGATTTACGATAGATGTGATTGATTGCCTCTAACGACTCATCACGATTAACGATTCATTGCTGTCATAAATAGAAAAAAGAGGGCATCCACAGCTGTGGATACCCTCTTTTTTCTGACTTCAACACAGGGATCATTGACTTGTTCTTACAGCCTGTATACTTCCTTTCCTCATTGCCTTCGACTCCGCTCAGGCAGCGACCCGGTGGTTGAGCGAAGTCGAAACCAATGTATTCTTTGTATCCCTCATGTTCTTCTCGACTCCAGCTCTTGTTCTCCTCGACTCTAGCCCTTGATCTACCTATCTTCTCCTGTTCCCCTCCTGTTCCCCTCCTGTTCTCCTC
>JAJTBW010000157.1 GCA_021286705.1 Sphingobacteriia bacterium | reverse complement strand
ACATAAGAAAACATAAGAGAACATAAGAGAGTCATAAGAGAGATATAAGAGGGATGCTTTAGAGATGCTGAATGTCAGAGAGTAGAGAAGAAGATAAGGGATACTAAGAATACAGTGGTTTCGACTTCGCTCAACCACCGGGTCGCTGCCTGAGCAGAGTTGAAGGCGGAAAAGCAGGGGAAGAGGGGTGTTTTGGCCTTTCATTTAGGGTGTCCCATTGTCAAAGTCAGGAGATGATGTTTTTATAAGTTTATACCGAATCACGAAAAAGGGGATGCCATCCCTGGGATCCCCTTTTAAATAAAACACGAACATTAAATGAAAATTATTCTTGAACAGTTACGAATACAATATTATTAGGACCTATTCCGGTGCTGTAGTTTGCAATTTCTACACCTGCACTGGTATATCGGTAGACTGTTCCCGGAAGGGTGAAGCTAGGAGCCTCTGTCCCTACAATTTCATTGGTGACGGGATTAATTGCGAAACCATAGAAGGCTTTATCTATAACAGGTGTGCTATCGATCGTTTTTGTGCTTGGATTAAATTTGAATATGCCCTGAAAGCCATAACCACCTCCATAGAATAGCGTTTTCTTGTCAGCTGAGCACTCTAAATATTGAGGATGTGTTTGGTCGGCGATCTTAACTGTAGCACTGACTGAGGTTAGATCCGATGAGAGACTCGAAAGAGATGAGGGTTTAAGATGAATCATTTCCCAAGTAATCATATCGTAGGTTACATAGCCATAAGAAAGTACCCAAACGGTTCCATTGTTATCAACTTCAATGTCTTTAGGGTTGTATCCAACTTTTATTTTTCTAACTTCTGTTAGAGTGGTAAGATCAATTACCGATATTGTGCTATCTACCGCAAAACCACCGCCATTGGCAACAAGAAGATAGTTTCCTTTAACAACCATTTTCTCAGGGCCTGTTCCAACAGGAATAGACTTTACTACTGAAAGTGTATTGGTGTCAATGATAGAGACCGATCCTTGTGTATTCCATTCACTAACTGCTATTTTTCCGTTTGGAAGAGTGGTTATATACCTTGGCGCAACAAGGCCTGTGATAACCCCAGCCTCTTTAAGTGAGGGTAATTTTACAACTTCCACTTTTGAAGAGTTGTTTAGAACAAGATATCCTTTGTTTCCAAAGATGGTCATTGATTGAAGGACATCACCCAGTGGTCTGTTGTTGACAGTCTTAAATAGGTTATTGGTGATGGAGTTTTCAGAATAATTGAAGAACGAAAGCTCAGCATTGCTATTTCCGAAAGCTCCTTCATTGGTGATATAGAAGCCTGTTGCCTTTGTGACGGTCACTTTGGGGTCGTTATCATCGTCTTTTTCACAAGCATTGAAGAGAGTTGCACAGGCAACTAGTAAAGCTGTTTTGTAAAGTAGGCGTCGAAAGTTCATGATGTTATTGTGTTAGGTTATTTAAAGTTATTATAAGACCATATTATGCTAAATAGGTAGTTTCGTCCGGGCATGGGATACCATGCCACTGATTGATATTTTGTGTCAAGAAGGTTATTTACGGATAGTTTAATCGATAGTTTGTTCGAATGAAGGGTGAAGTTTGAAAGGAGATAAAGATCATTTAAAGTATATCCTGATAGGGCTTTTTCTTCATTCAGTTCATCGGTGAATCGTGCGCCAGTATATCTGTATGTATAACTTAATTCGAATTCTTTATAAGAGATAGATGTATTTACTGTGAATTTATTCTTTGGAATATATATTAATTGCTTGTTATAGGCTGGTGCGTCTTTATCTCCACTCTGAGTAGTCTTAGTAAATTGATAAGAGGCATTAAGGTGGATATTCCAGTTTTTTGAGAAGTAATATTTAAGGGATGCCTTAGACTCAAAGCCTCTGGCATGTACTTTTCTGATATTCTTAGGGGTCCAGATTGAGCCTTCAGGGATCCAGATAATCCAGTTGGATACATCATTGTTAAATGCGGAGAGATTAAAATCGATAGTGCTGTTTTCTTTTTCTCTCAAGAAGTGAACCCCTAGGTCTTGATTAAATCCTATTTCAGGTTTCAGATTGGGATTACCCCAAACTGCCCAGTAGAGATCATTTAAAGTGGGAATACGGTAGCTCTTAGATATATTGGCCTGGATATCCAGATGTTTTATGACTCGTAAAGATCCTCCGGCTGAAAATGTCGGTTGTTTTAAAGAGCCTTCAACTAGTTCTTCTCTACCTGAGACCGCAAAGCTATATCTTCCGTTTTCAGGTGCTAATCTATACCCCGCCATCAAAGAGATTCGATGCCTAGTAATATTATTTGAGTAATTATCGCTTTCACCCTGTTCCATAAGATGTAGGAGTTGTACTACTAATCGGTGTTCCGGATGGAGAAACCAAGTGAGCTCAGCTCTGTTTTGAAGGGTTTTACCGAGATTAATTGCATCGGTTTTAGTAATACTGTCGACAAAATGGTTTTTATTACTTAAAAAGGCGCTCTGAATTGTCCATTGAAATTGATTATGGTTACCCATCCAATCGGCTGAGATACGAAGATCACTATTCTTTTCATTTTGCTTGCTGATCTCGTTGGTCATTAATGGAGGGAGGTTCTTATTGTGGTATTGCCCCCATGCCCTTATCGTAAACTGTTGGTTATTGGTTATTTTATATAAGAACGATGCGAGGGCTCCATACTGGTTAAATTCTCCGTTTTGAAGTTTCTCTGTTGGATGTCCATATTTTGCATCGTTGGTAAACTCAAAATTATTTTTTGCGTCTTGCCAAAATGTCCGTATTGAGAAGGCTATTTTCTTAGTCCCATAGTTTACTTTAAGTCCCGAGAAGTAATTGCTAAAACTCCCGGAGTTAAGAACCAGTGAAACGCCTAATCCAGCTGGTACATCAGCTAATGTGTTTAATTGTATTGTACCACCCACAGAACCACTTCCATAAAGAGAACCTTGTCCTCCATGAGAAATAGCCACCTCGTCAAGTAAAATAGTTGGTATAAGACTAAAATTGACGCCACCGTTCATTGGGCTTTGTAATGAGACCCCATTCCAGAGCACTGCAGTATGGCCAGAACCGGCTCCTCTGATTGAAACAGTACTTAAACCTCCATTACCATATTGGTTAACTGTCAGTGAGGTGTTAGATGATAGTAATTCTTGTAAAGATTGCCCGCCTGATCTAGCGATTAGTTTCGAGGGAATGGTTAACTGGAAAGTACTAGTATTAAGACTATGTAAAGAGCTCGAGACAATAGCGACCTCTTTTAGATTAATGATGCTATCTGGTTTAGCTCCATCATTATCTATTTTATTACCCGCAAGGCAGGTAAAAGTTGTTAAGAGAGAAATAAAGAATAAAAGACGACGCATCACAAATGATTAAATCTATATGTTCAATCATTTGCAACTGACGGAAAAGATGTTTGATGGAAGGCCATTATGGCAAATCATCTTCGCTTTTTATCCGAAAGCTACAAATGTAATTGCAATGGCAGGTCTTCTGACTCTCCCCCTCATTGGCGGCCTTCCCGTTTTAAAAACAGTGGCATAAGGTTGCCTTTGAGAAATTGGGGATTACAGCAGCGGTAACTGTTCAGGTCTTGCACCTGATTCCCTCTTAGCCTGTTGAATTAGATTCAACATGAACCGTTGCAGTGACAAAGGTATATGTTTTTTTTACTTTAAATACTTAGTCCTTGTAAAAAAATCTGATTAGAAGTCAGGTTACTAATAAATCGGTACTCTAAGAATCAATGAATAAGTCTCTAGAAGCTATAATTCATGAGGCCTAAAGAGTTTTAGCTAATTTATTGGAAACGTATAAGAATGTTGAAAATGGCTGTTTGCAGAGACAAGGGTGTTCAAATAATGCAAAAGAGGACGGTTGTTAGTTACCGTCCTCCTTTGCATTACTTTGAAACAGAATTAGATATTGTTCAATTCCTGGAGGGCAAAAGCCCAAGCTCCCAGGGCGATAGCTTCTGATGTTCCCAGTCTGGACATTGCTACACCCACTCGTTTGAGGGGATCGTAGCTAATTGTTTTAGTGGTGCCTGGAATGGTAATCAATCGCTTTTCACCTGATATAAACTCTTCAAGTTGTTTTGGGTCTTCAAGGTTGAATACTTTGATCTCAAGCCTTTCAAGTCTGTTGCCCGCCATTGTTTGATGAGCTGAGTTCATCTCCTGAACCAATCGGTCAAGAAAGAGAGGATAAGCACCTGAGAGACCACCTCCCAGAACAACGAGCCCATCTACAAGTGTTATAGCATCGGCAAGTGCATTACCTGCAACAACGGCTAACTCTTCAAAAGCCTTTAGAGCAGCCATCTTATTTCCTTGCATATTGCCTAATGCAATTTCATAAATATCACGCGGTTCGGGGCACTCCTCTTCAGTGATGTTTGCATGAAGCATATACACCCTTTTTATCCCCTTAATAGAGACACTTTCTTCAACACTAAAACCAGAATATAGCTTATTGTGCATCCGGTTAATCTCTCCTTGAGCAGAGTTATCACCACTAAACAGATGCCCCCTGGAATAGATGCCCCCACCAAAGCCGGTTCCAAAAGTGGCGCCAAAGAGATTTCTATATTTCTTAGGGCTTCCCGATTTAAGAAGCATCTCATTAATTTCAGGGAGAATACCCCCAATGGCCTCACCATAAGTGAAGAGATCACCATCGTTATTAATGAAAACGGGAACCCCAAAAACCTCCTCCAGATAAGGCCCTAATGCAACCCCTCCTCTAAAAACAGGAAGATTCTCGAGGTCACCTATAATTCCAGCTTCATAATCAGCCGGGCCAGGAAAACAAAAAGATATAGCTGATGGAGGTTCTGGTAGTTGTGAGACAACCATCTCAAAGCCGCTTCTTATTGTAGCAAGTACATCGTCTAAAGTTTGAGCTTTAGCACTAAGCGGAATAGATGGGATTAGCAGTTTCCCATCCTGAACGGCATTAAACCGAAAGTTGGTTCCGCCTGCATCTAGGGTTAAAACGATCCGATGGTCATTATCAAAACCTTTCATGAGCTATTAGTCTGTTTTTTAACAGTCACATGGAATAATCCAAAGTGAAATTACAATTAATTCTTAATTAAAGATGCCTTATTATGGGCTACTACATGTTACTGCCGTTAATGCAAGGTAGGAGCGCTATTTGCAACCTCCCTTAATGAGTGTATTTTTTTGTTACAAAGTAAGGCATTTTTTTGTAAATAAACCACTTGCTTATGGTACAAAGTACACATTGATTTATGACTTTGAGATAGATTTTTTATATCATTAAAGCCTAGAGTGTTGTAAAAAAAGGTACATCAGGAGCTAGAAAATGAGTAAGTTTGGGGGCTGAAATTTGCTAAACACAAATTCAATAACAATAACCTGTAGTTTTTATGTTAAAATCATTACGTACACTGGCCATTGCACTACTTTTAGCAGTAGGAGCATTGGTACCTCGTTTCAGTGTGGCAGCTAATGTTCCTGATGAGGGGATGTGGTTGCCTATGTTTGTTGAGCGTCTGAATTATGTTGACATGCAAAAGATGGGTCTGAAGCTTACAGCCCAAGAGCTCTATGATGTCAACCATTCAAGCCTTAAGGATGCTATCGTTGGTTTGGCAGCTGGTAGCGCCCCTAATGGATATTTTTGCACCGGAGAGATCGTAAGTGATCAGGGTTTGGTTTTTACAAATCATCACTGCGGATTTAACAATCTTCAGGAGCATAGTTCACTTGAGCATGACTATCTAAAAGATGGTTTTTGGGCAATGAGTTATGAAGAAGAGTTACCTAATGAAGGATTAACAGCTTCTTTCTTGGTTAGAATGGAGGATGTTACTGCTCGCGTAAAAGCAACACTGACTGATGACATGACAGAGGAGGCTCGCGCTGAAGCTATTGAAAAGATCTCTGGCGAGATACAGAAAGAGGCTTCAGATAATGGTAAATATGATCCTATCGTTAAATCTTTCTTTGGTGGGAATGAGTTTTATCTATTCGTTTATCAAACTTATCGTGATGTACGTTTAGTAGGTGCTCCTCCTTCATCTGTTGGAAAGTTTGGTGGTGATACTGACAACTGGATGTGGCCACGTCACACAGGTGACTTCTGTATCTTCCGTGTCTATACAGCTCCTGATGGTTCTCCAGCTACATACAACAAAGCCAATGTTCCTATGAAACCAAAGCATCATCTACCCGTTTCTATTAAAGGGGTTCAAAAAGATGATTATGCTATGATTTGGGGATATCCTGGTTCAACTGATCGTTTCCTTACAAGCTTTGGTGTTCAGCTTGCAATTGATGAATCAAATCCTACTACAGTCAGTATCCGCGATCTGAAATTGCGTTTGATGAAGGAAGATATGGATGCAGATCCTCGTATCAATATTATGTATGCTGCAAAATATGCTGGTACTGCTAACTATTGGAAATATTTCATTGGTCAGACTCGCGGACTGAAACGACTAAAAGTTGTTGATGAGAAGAAAGCCATTGAAGCTAGCCTCATGAATTGGATTGATCAAACCCCTGAGCGTAAAGCTAAGTACGGTGATGCGATGCATATGATCAAGCAGGGTTATGAAGAGTTGAAATCAACCAATCTTAATTCTGTCTATTTATCAGAAGCCGTTCTGCAAGGTCCTGAGATTATCCTTTTCTCAATGAGAAGTTCTGGCCTTATTGACCTAATGGGTATGGTTGATAAAGCTAAGGGAGAAGATAAAATCAAAGCACAGGAGAAATTAAAAGGGGCATTGGCTCGTCTACAGAAGAGAGCAGGTGATTTCTACAAAGATTTCAATGTTGGTACTGACAAGAAGTTATTTGCTGGATTACTCGCAATGTATTACAAGAATATTCCTCAGGAACAGCAACCAAAGGCATTTGTAAAAATGGTTGATAAGTATGATGGTGATTTTAACAAGATGGCCGCTGAGCTATACGATAAAACTATTTTTGCCGATCCTAATCGTTTGAATGAGTTTATAGCCGATCCAAAAGCAAAAACCCTTCAGAAAGACCCAATGATTGTTTTGGCTCTTGCGTTCCGTGAGGCTTATATGAGTGTTGCTCAAGAGCAGGCACCTATTCAAACCAATATAGATAAAGGTAACAGACTTTTCATTGCTGCTTTACGCGAAATGAAGCCCGATCAGAAGTTTGCTCCTGATGCTAATTCAACGATGCGTGTTACCTATGGTAAAGTCCTAGATTACTATCCTGCTGATGCAGTTCATTACGATTTCTTTACCACTCTTGATGGGGTTATGGAAAAAGAGGATCCAAAAAATGAGGAATTCATTGTTGACCCCAAACTAAAAGAGCTATTTAACAAGAAAGATTATGGCCGTTATGGTGTAAAAATCAATGGAGAAGATCGTCTTGTTACTTGCTTCTTAACAACCAATGATATCACCGGTGGAAACTCAGGTAGCCCTGTAATCAATGCCAATGGTGAGTTAATTGGTTTGGCTTTTGATGGTAACTGGGAAGCAATGAGTGGTGATATCGCTTTTGAACCGGCTTTACAGAGAACAATCTGCGCTGACGTTCGTTATGTTCTTTTCATTATCGAAAAGCTTGGTGGATGTAAACGTCTTATTGATGAAATGACGATCGCACAGTAATACTTTTTTCTTGAGTAGTCAAGATAAAATAAATTGAAAGAGGGTGCTTCATTTACGAAGCACCCTCTTTTTTTTGCCTATAATTACCGAGGTTCTCAGAACTAATCCAAGTAGATTCCATTCATTCTATTCTGTTAAAAGACGCTTCAGTTTGCTGACGATATCATCCTTTGTTTGTTGGTAATGCACACCAGTTCCCGGTCCACTGAATCCCGTGGTAACATATCGGGGTTTGTGGCTTTTGTCCAGATAGAGCACTGTTGGGAATGCCATTGTACCCTCAACCATGTTCAGGAGATTATTTCTATCCTGACTGCCCGCTTTCCCTGCATAAAGAAGAGGGTAGTTGATGTTGGCTTGCAATGCAAATCTTTTCATTTTATTAACTGAGTTTTCATAGGTTGCTCCCTCAAAACAGAGGCCAAGAACAACCACTTCGGAGAACTCTTCTTTGTTGATGAGTTCGTTAAACAGTCGTGCCTCGTCAAGACAATTTGGACACCATGTTCCCATTATTTGCAGGATGATAACCTTCCCGGCAAATACAGGATCGTCTATAGAGACTGTTTTATTCTCAGTATTAGGTAAACTTATATTAGGCGATGTTGCATTTGGCTTTAACCAAACAAGGCGCTCCATTGGAGGGAGTTCAATATTTGGATCTTTAACAGCAACCCAATTGCTTTTCCAGCGAGGGGAGCCTATAAATCTACCATTTAGTAGCGAATCACCGGCCACTTTAGCGGATAAGACTATTTGGTGGCTTCCATCAAAAGCTGAGAGCATCATCGTATTACCAGACACTTTACCGTCAAGATATCGATAATCACCGGTTGGGTTAAGTATGGTCCCAGTGAGGTGATTCCCAACCTGATTGAATTCACCTATTAGTATTGCCTCTTCAGATGTACCGGGGTTTTCAATGATCTTCCATCTCCCAGATATATTATATTCTGAAGGTTCTGAGAACCTGTAAAATCGATCGGTTTTGTTTAGTTGTGCTTCAAAATGATAGGGCTTACTTTCGTTAAATCCTTTAGGATAGTATAGACCGTTCCAACGGTCACTTGAAGTCTTTACAATAAAAACACCCTGAAAAATTGGCATTCGAAAGATAAGGGAGTCTCCTTTTCTTTCGAAATCAGATACGGCAATCTTTTCTTCCCCATTAATAACAGTAAATCTTGGTCTGTTATCTTGGGAATTGATTTCCATATTAAAAGGAACAATGTTATCCTGATCTATGTATATCTCCCCAATTGCCGAGATTTGTTTTTGGGCATAGATAAAAGTTGATAGGCTCAATAGTAGAAATAGGGCAAGTGATCTTTGCATATATAATCTATTTTAATGGATTCAGAATTGGGGCGTTTGATTCTAAACAGCTGCTTAGTTCCCGAGAATACCTGAAAAGAGAGGGTATCTGGAAGATCTATCTAAGAAGATGCATCCCTCTTTAGGGCAGTAGGGGGATTGATTTCTTTGGCAAATCAATCTTTGTGGGAAGGGGAGATTAATCTGCAAGGTTTCACTGAGGAAGTCAACACAAATGGTTATTACTAACAGAATATCACGTAATGTACAAGGAGGGGTGTTAAGTCGGGCGATACGATCCATGCATCTACTTACCAATAGATTACTATTTTGCCAGACCTTACTTTCATCAATTTGACCCTGGCTAATAACATGATAAAAAACACCGGCAGAAAGTGCTGCCCCTGAGGCGCCGTGCTGATCTACCAGTTGTTCCGGGATGATATTAAATCTATTCAGCGCCATCTCAAGTAATAGTTCTTTAGATGGGTATTGTTTTTTGAAATTGCAGACAGCTGTCACCAATACAGCAGTTATTAAGAAATACTCTTCGGTGCCTCCTTTTGTATCTAACTGACTACTTAAGAATACGTTTGAGATGACTGACGGATCTTCAGCCTTGCTATTTTTACAATGCCTTATCACTCTCTGCTTAAAATTAGAATCTAAACAGACTGGGCAGACTACATGCCCCATCGTGCAAGTGATCGCTGTTTGTACTTCATCACCACAATAGTAACATTGATGTACCCCAGTCTCTATCGCTATAAAAGAGTCATTAAGGCAAATGGGACAATTTTTTATTTTTTGTTTTTGGCTCATAGTAAAGCAAAGTTAATACTGCTCTTTGGTAAAAGGTAAATTTCACATTTTATTATGGTAGGGGAATTAGTAATCTCACAGGTTCCTT
>JAJTBW010000156.1 GCA_021286705.1 Sphingobacteriia bacterium | reverse complement strand
TGTGCCGTTTAATAACGAACACACCAATATTGCGGACAAAACTCGTGAGTTGTTGAAATTAATTTCTGAAGGAGGAAATTTTACAGACATTCCTAGAGACCATCCATTGTATGTTAAAGGAATGATTAGCCATGTTTATCGCAGATTAAAACTTGATGAACCATCGAAGACAATTATTGCAGCAGGGGGTGGCGGTACTCACGGATATCATTACCCCGAACCCCGTCCACTAACTAATAGGGAAAGAGCAAGATTACAAACATTTCCGGACGATTTTATTTTTGAAGGCACAATTGCGGATGTAAGAAAGCAAATTGGTAATGCTGTACCGCCAAAAGGCGTTCATGCGTTAGCAGAATCTTTAATGCCCTTGTTTACAGGAAAATATAGTAACTTTGATTTAAAGCAAAAAAATATTGAATACCAAAAATTGTCTGTAAAAGAACGCCTAGATCTAACCATTTCTTCATAAAAACTAAGATGGAATTATTATTGTCAAATTTTCCTCCAGCGAATATTGCGAAGGATTCTTCCAGAGGCTATGTCGAAAAAACAATAAAAGATTGCAAAACCTTAAAAATTGCGAGCGGTTATATTTCCTCTGATGCTCTAATTGAACTTAAACGAATTATCGAACTAAACGGCAAGCCAAGAATTGAGTTATTGATTGGGATGCATTATTTCGACGGTTTTACAAAAACTCAATACGATGCCGCGATTGAATTGAACAACTATCTGATAAATAAAAGCTTGGGTTTTGTCTATCTGTCAAATGCAATGAAATTCCACGGCAAGATGTACTCGTTCACAATGAATGATGAATCTGAATCCGCGATTGTTGGATCTTCAAATTTAGGAAGCATTTATGACAAGGTTAATAGGTTATATGAAGCTGACATTTTATTAAGTGATGAGGATTCAAGGATTATTAATCATTCAGTTTCAGAACTCACACAAAAACTAGGAACTCCATTAGAACAGATAGATATAACAAGCTTTAATGAGTTTAACAGACTTCTTGATAATCACGATAATGTCAGAAAAGTAAGTAAGGAGGAGTTTGCTGAAATATTAAGCACAAAATTGACAACATCTCAATTTGAAATTCCCATTAAAACAGAACAAAAAAGCAACCTTAATATTTTCTTTGGTAAAGGAAGAGTTGATAAAAGAGGCTATGAAATTCCTCGTCCATGGTATGAGGCAGAAATTATAATTTCCAACAAAATAACCAGCCAGCCTGGATTCCCTAAAAATAAATTATTTACTGTCTTCACTGATGATGAATGGTCATTCCAATGTGAGACCAACGGGGATTTCAGTAAGAATTTTCGCTCAAAAGACGATCTGAAAATATTAGGCAAATGGCTCAAGGGGCGATTAGAAGAATGCGGGGCTTTAAAAATTGGAAGCCCTGTAACTGAAGAAGTTTTAAGAAGATATGGCAAAAATACAGTTTCTTTATGTGCTACAAAAGACCCGGATATCTGGTTCTTAGATTTTTCATCAAATAGATGAGTCATTTAGATAATTATCTGGATATAGTAAAACTACAGTCCTCTTCTCTCAGGGATACCGTAGAAGAAACAAGTAATGCTGTTTATGATCTAATTGCTAATTCATTTGATTATAAATCACATCTGACTGGCTTACTTTTAGGGAATGTACAGAGTGGTAAAACGGCACAACTTCTTGGCGTTGTCTCAAAATTAGCTGATAAGGGGTTTGAAATATTTATTTTACTATCAACTGACAATGTCTTTCTTCAAAAACAAACGCAAGAGCGGACAAAAAGTGCTCTAAGGAGTTTCAACGTTTATGGAGAGGAGGATGATTTGCCATTTTTGTCATGTAAGGTGGACAAGCCCATAATTGTTATTTTAAAGAAAAACACGCATATTCTCAGAAAATGGAGAAACCTTTATTCCTCTTCGGGATATTGCTCCGGTCGGCCGTTGGTCATAATAGACGATGAATCAGATTCAGCCAGTTTAAATACCTTGGTAAACAAAAACAAGGTTAGTACCATAAACAAACATTTAAATTCCATAAAGAATTTATCTACAAGTAGCATCTTTATTCAGGTTACTGCCACGCCTCAAGCAATATTATTACAGAGCAATATCTCAGGATGGAAACCATCATTCATTTACTATTTTAAACCTGGTTCTGAGTATATCGGTGGAGATTTTATATATTCTCAACCAAAGTCATACTGCATTGAGTTTGCTAATGAAGACGAACTAGATGAAGTCAGAAATGAAGATAGTGTTATACCCGAGGGACTAAGATCCGCCTTAATATCATTTCTTGTTGTTTGCGGACACTCATATAAACAAGATATTACCACTTGCAATTTCCTTGTTCATCCAAGTGTAAGGATTGTGGATCATGTAAATTTCTCAACAGCACTAGGTGAACATCTTAATTTAGTGCTTTTGTCGATCAATGATGAATCTGAAAAAGGTCAGCTTATTGTTGAATTAAGAGATGAATGGCTCCGTCTACAAAAAACCAAACCTGATATCGTCAATTTTGAGGATGTTCTGGAAGCAATAATTTTCCTGGTCGAAAATGAATTATTAAAAATCATAGTTCTGAATTCTACAAGTCCAAGGGACATAAACTATGACAAAGGTTACAACATTATTGTCGGGGGGAATAGTCTTGGCAGAGGAGTTACCTTTCCTCGCCTTCAAACTGTATATTACTCAAGAAGATCAAAGTCGCCTCAAGCTGATACATTCTGGCAACATTCTAGGATGTTTGGGTATGATAGAGATAAAGGTCTCTTAAGAGTATTTCTTCCACCCTCTTTGTATTCATTGTTTAGCGAACTTAATATTTCAAACAAACTTTTAATTAATCAGGTGCTTAACAATGACATCAACTCGATTCAACTTATTTATCCAGAGAACATAAAGCCGACAAGGGCAGCTGTATTGGATAAAAAAGCACTAAATCTTATTGTTGGCGGTGTGAACTTCTTTGCCTCAAATCCGATTCAAAATAATCAGAATGAATTGGATCATTTGCTTCAACCGTATAATGAATCAAGCAATATCCATTATATTTCATCAAATTTCATGATTGAATTACTTAATTATGTGGGAGATGAAGAGAATCAGGATTGGAACAATACAAAATATCGCAATGCTGTTCAGGCACTTTCTTTAAAACGACCTCTAACCAAGTATGCCTTAATTTTCAGGAAAAGCAGAGATATTGGCAAAGGCACAGGTACCTTATTATCGCCTACGGACAGAAAATTAGGTGATGATTTACAAGACTGCGTTGTTCTGTCTCTTTATGGAGTAAATGGTTCACAATCTAAAGGATGGCAGGGAAATCCTTTCTATATTCCTAATATAAAATTTCCAGATGGTGTATGTATTTATGACACAATAGATATATAGGATATAATTTTATATGTTTAATTATCCTCAATCAGAATCAATACTTTTACGAAGCTATTAATAGATTAAATGTTTTATCCTATCCTTCTATTGGCTGATTTGATATAATAGACATGTATTTGAATAATATTTTAAAAGTTTACTATTCAAATTTACCATCAAAATGACTAATGAAATGAATACTCAAGAAATCTTACCATGGGATAATGATGAATTAAAACGACTTTTAGAGGTATTAATATCACATGGCACAGAAACCTCAAAAGTGGATTTTAAGGCAGAAATAAAAATAACTACCCCTGAGGAAAAAAGTGAATTACTCAAAGATATTACTGCTATTGCTAATACACATGATGAGAATAACTATGGTGGCTATGGTTTTCTAATTTATGGGGTTAAAGCAAAATCTATTGTTGGCATAACAGAAACGGAAACTAATACCGATAAATTTCAAAATAATATTGAGCAATTACTCAAAACCTATATTGCTCCCATGCCATCTATTTATGTTCTTGGGTTTAAAACTGATGAGAAACAATGGGGCTCGATAATAATTCCTCCTCACAGTAATAAACCCCACATGTTTTTTAAGGATTTTTCCTGCACAAATCCAGCAAAAAGCAGAAAAAAAGGGGAATGGTTTGTACGACGAGGATCAACAACTGATCCTGGCCTACCTGAGGACTTGTCAATAATAATGCAAAAGCAAACGGAATTATTTATTGAGCCAATCCGTGAAAGTATGAGAGGATTACAACTTAGAATGGCTAAGATAGAAGAGCAATATAACAGTGCGTTGTTTACACTTGTTGAAAATGGCATTAAAAGTTTATCCGGGTCAAAGGCATCTGATTTTAATGAAGAAACAAGTGCAGATATTGAAAGGGCATTAGGTGTTGATCTCCCTAATCGATTAAAACAGAAACTTCGTACTCCAAAAGATTCTCTTGGAGAAGATTTAATAACAGAAGCTAAAACCATACTGAACTACATCGAGGGTACAAATACAGAGATTCCATGGATACCCCAATTAAATGATAGTGAAACTAACAAAAAGATAATTACCAACTTAGAAGAAAAATTACGTACACTTCAAATCTCTATAGCAACCATAATAATAAACGACAAAAAGGGAGAATACACTGACCCCCTTTTGAGGGCAATAAAAATTCTAGCAAAATCAATCAATGCCCCAAGTGGAATACAATATAACAGAATTGGAGAAGCAATACGGTATTATCCGCTATATCTAATTATGTATACAGTTTTTATTTGTGCTGTCATGGCGAACCGAGGTATATTGTTAAAGCAAATACTAGCTATACCTATAAAGGACCAAAGAACAAGAACATCATCATTAATTACTGATTTTTATTTTTTTTCTTATTATGCCAAAGAATTGTTTAATGATGCGTTTAAACATAAGTGGTGTGAACCAATCTCTCATAGGGTAAGACAAATAATAAGTGACAACATAAATGAAATAACTAGCGAATTTTCCGAAGCTGAATGTTTTTTCCGTGGTGAATTTGTTCTTTCACTAGTAAATATTGATAAGTGTATTAATGAAAAGGAACAACATGAACATCAAGTTCCGTTGGGAGGTGAATATTTGTATTATCGTGAGGCAAGTGAAGTAATACAAGAATTTTTACTAGAAAATCAAGAATGGTTCCCAAAACTATATTCCAATCCCATCAATGAAATATTGATTGCTTTTGACAATAATTCCAGTAAAATGGCAGGTTCGGGTTGCATAGCTTCTGGCCTGTTTGGCCTCAATACCTCAAAGATCTACAATGATTTAAATGGGGTTTAGGTATAATCAAAATACCTAGTTGCTTAAGTCCAACCTTAAATTATTTTTATTCAATTCTCTACGCAAACAATCTAGTGAGTTGATAATGACTAACAAATGAGACACATTTTTGAGGATCGAGAACCAAAGAACCGTTGATAATAAGTGAAAGAGATTGGTTGAATTTTATTGCTGTATGCAGAAATTGGCAATTTGGCCCGTTCAAAAGAAGTTTAGCCATCTCCCCTGTATAGCATTTTTGCCAAGACCGCTGGGTTCGAAGTAAGTCCAACCCGCTCCACCCGATTGGACTTTTAGTCCAAAATTGCCTTTTAATCCTTATCCTATAAGGATTAAATTAGGTTCGAGGCATCATTTTTTAAGCTATAGACAGAGTAACTCTTTCCCACCTCTAAGAGAGATTCTTTCGTTGTAATATCAAGCTTTTTGTTCAATAAGGTTAGGTTCGAGGATAATTTCTTTGCAATAATTGTTTTGACAGAATCATCACCATTTTTGAATTTTTCAAGAGCTTCAAAGGCAAAATTATAATCTTTCTCCTTTTCATCGTACCATTCGATATTTTGTCTTTTCGTTTCTTCAATTTCAACTTCAAAGGCGGCGATTCCCTTTTGAGTTTTCAAAACAGATAAATTAAATTGAATAGCATCTATCTCGCCATCGGCTCGTAGATTAACTAGATTGGAAATTCTATTCTCCATCTCGGTTACTTTCTTCCTTAAGCTTCTAATGAGATTTTCAGCTTCTTCCTTATTCTCGTTTCCATTTTTTAATCCATCTAATGCCCAAGAATAGAACCCTTTAGTTATTGATATTTTTTTCAATTCTTCTTCTATTGAAGTCTCAATTAGATCCTTTGTAATTGAGCCCTGAGTACATCTCCCTTTACTTTTAGTACAATGATAGTACAGAATATCAACAATGCTTGGATTTTCCATTTCAGCAAATTCAGTCTTGCATTGTGGACATGCGGTTTTGCTCTTTATTGAATATTTACACTTACAATTCGAACATATAACCTGTAATTTATGGTCTGGAGTTACGGTACATCCACATTCACCACATTTTATTATTCCCCGATAGGGAAAATCATACTTCCGTTCCTTTAACATTGAATTAGGTCTTCCGTGAATAATTATTTGAGCCTTTTGAAACTCTATTGGGCTGACCATTACCTTATGCCTTCCTTTGTAACGAATCAAATTTCCGTCTTTATCTCTCCAACGATAATATCCGGAATAAAATTCATTAGTGAATATGTAGTAATAAGTATTTTTTGAACAAGTTTTTTTAAACTTATTCCTCAATCCTATCGAATCTCCTTTCTTTTTAATATCAGCAATTGAATATTCGCCTGTTAAAAGTAGATCCCAGAGTTTCTTAAGAATGGAAAATTGTTCATCGTTTGGAACTATTTCATCATTTACCCCAAAAACAATTTTGGGGTTGTGTGTATACCCAATTGGTAACCCCGAAATAGGATACCAGCCCCTTTCTGCTTTTTGTCTCATGCCTCTTCTAATATCAAGACTCAAATCCTTTACGTACTGATTGGCCATGCCGAATTCTACCTGCATGAGCAATACATTATCCGAAGGATTATAATCTCTTTCAAAAGTCTGAATGTGTTTAATGACATTCTGTTGGAGCATCCAGCTTATTTGACCTCCATCTATTGGGTTTCTCGCTAAGCGATTTAGTTTCCATGTTAGAATTCCTTGGGCTTCTCCTTTATGAATCCTCTTTAGCATGGTATTAAACCCAACTCGACCTGGCTCTTTTGCAGATTTAGATTCCGAGATAACATCAACGACGTTGAGGTTATACTTCTCAGCCAATCTTTTAGCTTCTGCAATCTGATCCTCGATGGACGCCATTTGGCGGTCTTCCGACTCACTAGATTTTCTTGCGTAGAGAAAATATTTGAAATTAATATTCCTCATAGAAGAAACCAAAAAGGGATAACAGAGCAATTTAAGTGTGACACACAAAATTTTCTGTTACCCCTTTTTGGGCTTAAATTGCTAATTTTGTGTGTCGTCATAATCTTACCATAACTCATAATTATTTTCCAGTTTTATTAATAACAATGGCAATAAACTCGATCAAGTTTAGCCCTTCTTTTTCAGCATCATCTCTTGAGATATCTTTGCCAAAAATCTCTTTGTAAATCCTTTGATACTCTTCGATTTGCTTTTCACTTAGTTTAGTTGGGACTCTCAAAATCATTTCCCGATTTTAAGCAATTCATAGAAATCAAAAAAGAAAAGAGTCCTTGCTCAATTCTCAACTTCTCATTGCTCCATTAATCTCTCTATTCCTTTACCATCAGTTTGATGTTAAAAGACAACTTTACCAGAATCCCCAATATCCTTTTTGATCAACTTCTCAGGGAATTAAACAACTCCGAACTCAAAATCCTTTTGGTCATTATCCGGCAGACATATGGTTGGATTAATAGTAAGACGAATAGGAGAAAAGAACGAGATCGAATTACACACAGCCAGTTCATCTTAAAAACTGGCCTTTCAAGACGAATAATATCAGCAACGATAAAGTCTCTTTCTGAGAAGAACCTGATAGAAATAACTAACAGTTCCGGCGATACTTTAATCAACGCCAGCGAAAGAAAAGGTCAATACCGAATTTTCTATTCTTCACTCTTAGAACCATATCAGTCATTTCAGCTCTCAAACCAAACAAGTGCAAATAATGGTAACAACATGTGCAAAAAGCGACAAGAACCTGTGCAAAAAGTGATACATAACAAAAGAAACTATTACAAAAGAAACCTATCAAAAGAAAGAATTCCGGATTATAAGCACATTGGTGAAGTAATCGAAAAAATAAGATTAAAATGGGAACCCAAAATAAAAGAATGATATACGATTTATCGGAATTTAAAAAATCCCGATAAATCTACAACAACTTTTATTTGAGTACCCCATTTTTGACACATTGTCAAAAAATCAGTACTGTTTTCCTTTTATAATTTTTATAAAATGATATTAAGCAATTTTAATATAACTAATTGCATTTAAAATCATTATGCGAAATTTATTAAGAACATATCGTAAGAAGACAGAATTATCAATCGAAGATGTTTCTCGACTACTAGGCATGCCGGACAGTTCAACCCTTTCCAGATGTGAAAGGGGCTACCGCAAGCCTAATCTTGAAATAATATTCACCTATCATATTCTTTTCGAAGTTTCCGTCGAAAAACTATTCGAAAGCGAAATGAAATACACCTACGCAAGAATTGCTTTGAATATCGAGCCCTTGATTGAGGACTTGATGAAACAAGAGTTAACAAAAAAGGTCGAGGCAAAAATTGAGTATTTAAATTCATTAAAAGAGCTAATTGATAAAAAGTTATGAATGAAGAAGGAATAATAGCGATTTATCCAAACACCTTGGGTTTTGGATACGTGGCATTAAACGACAAAGGGGAGATTCTTGATTATGCTATGGTTTCCGTTCGACCAGTAAGAAATGACAAGTGTCTGGACAGGATTCATGAGATGATCCTGTATTATCAACCCAAAATCCTGATTTTGGAGGATTATAAAAAATCCAAAAAGTCTGAAAGAGTGAGGAAATTACTCAAAAATATCAACGACTATGGGCGAGACAGCATTCGCATATTCAAGTATTCAAAGGAACAAGTCCGGGATACTTTTGAGATTTTTGGAGCAAAGAATAAATTCGAAGTCTCAAAAAAGATCACAGAGATATACCCTCAATTGATAAGCAAATTGCCGGAGAAAAGAAAACCCTGGGAACCAGAAAATTATTACCAAGGCATTTTTGATGCTATGGCTTTAGTTCTTACCCACAACTATTTGAATGATTAATTTCACGGTCAACCATTATTTTCTATGCTTCTAATTGCCTCCAATAAATTATCCAAGGCAATTGGAGGTCAGAAAATCAATTAAATAACTTCTAACCAGTCAAATGGTCAAACTCTTGGCGGGTCAACTATAATGAATTGTTCGAAAAATCATGTTCAAAGGCATTCCTAGATAGATATTGCATGAATCTTTGTAACAAGTCATCAGAATATGGAGAGTTATAATGATAAATTCGCTTTATATTGAATCTAAATATTCTAGTTTTAAAATTGAAAATATCAGATCCTTGGATTTTTAAATTCTTTAAACAATCTGGGGCGTAAATATAAGGCCTCAGTGTTTTAATCGAAATATCCTTCTGATTTTTGTCACTCAATGCTTTAAAACTAACTAATGCCTTCTCAAATTTTATAAACTCCTTATGAATATACTGATATCTTTTTAGCCACGGAAAGTGAATTAAATCGTTTTTAATCTCATTAATATTCATGTCCAAAACAGCCTCTCCGTTTGATTGAAATATGACCAAATCCAAAAGATCCAAAGGAATTATTTTAAAATTTGCAAAATCGGCATATTTTATGTCATCAATCAGCCCGGGTAAATATATCTGTTCATTTGAAGGGGATTTCAGCTTGTCCTTACTTCCTAATTTTAACGGTACTAAAATGCCTTTATCATAATCATAGGCCCTTTTCCCCAATTCATTAATATTAGCCCTAATAGCCAGATTGCAAGGCTGAACTAATAGAATATATTCTATATCCTTTATTTT
>JAJTBW010000155.1 GCA_021286705.1 Sphingobacteriia bacterium | reverse complement strand
TATTGTTTATCAGTGTAATACAAAACATGCTCAATAAAAGTGTCGAAGTCAGGAATAATTCACTTATCTAAGGTCAAAGAGATATACTGCTTACAGATTTAAATAAAAGGGAGCAGATCATAAACCTGCTCCCTTTTCAAATTTAAAGGCAAAAACTATCGAGTTAAAACCACCTTGCGGTTTATAACCTCTTCACCAGCTGTGATTCTTAAGGTATAAGAACCAGTACGAAGTCCTGAAACCTCCATACTTAAGTCATGTTCGCCACTTCCCAGATTTCCTGAGTTATTAGAATATACAAGGCGACCACTTAAATCAAAGAGTTCCATTTTAACACTGGTCTCTCTGGCCAATGACAGATCGATATTTAAAAGATCAGATGCGGGATTTGGATAGATATTAAGTCTGGTTTTATTAAGGATGCCATTTTCAATACCTATTGCCTCATCAACGAAAAACTGATTCTCATACTTATCTCCAAATTGGTTAGCAATAAAGAGAGCAGTACCAGCTCCATCAACAAGTTTTATCATACCATTACCATTGGTACAGCAAACGCCATTACCACCGGCATCATAAGCCCTAAAAGTATAACAAGAATTCTGTGGAAGGTCGAGAGTATCTTTATAAATGGTTAATTGGTTGGTATAGGGGCCACCGCTTTTAATAATGTTTCCAGAACCATCAACTACTTCCCATGTTGTTTCCTGTGGTGCTTTATCAGTTTTAACGGTAAGGATTAAACGAGGTTTACCGGCAACTGCAGATGGAATAGAGGTAACAATTTCATCATTAGAAGTATATTCATCACTTACACCATTAGGATTATAAGTCTTAATACGAAGAACATTAGAAGGTTCAACATCAAAAGTTGCTTCAGGAAGGGCTACATCGAAAGAACTCATTGAAGCAATATTTCCGGTAAACTGATATACTTGCTCATTAAGTCCGTTTACACTATATCTAATTTCGCATTGTGTTAATGGTAAAGCACCATTATTACGAATTGTTACAACAGGATTTACCTTTCCATAACAATTGGTTGGCATAACATTACTAACAACCGTTGGTTGAAGATCATTCTGATAAAGAGGGACAATGGGCTCAGTATGACCATTTGCACTCTGAAGAATCTCTTTATTCTGATTATTTTGAACGAAGCCAATAGCAGATAATTCATTTATATCATAAACATTAGCAAGTTTCCATGATGACTCAAGAATAAAATAGTCCCCAACATTCATGGTTTTAGGAATTGCAACCCCAGTCTTTCCCGGCAGTAACTTTTTAACAACGTTGTAGAAATCTTTTTCGCCGTTGCTTCCGGGGGCACTATTGAAATGAATATGCTTCTCAATAATTACGGCATAAGCAACCGCATTTTCTAACGTCATTGCCATGGTAGGCTTTACCATCATCATAACATAGATAGAATCGTTATCAGCAGAGAGGCGATAGCTTAAATCAACATCACATGGTGATGGATCATCATATCTGTTATTTACGGTATTAATATTCCAACCGGTTGCAGATCCGGCATAGAAGTTTCCATCAAGAACTGAGAATGGAACATAGGTTACTCCATAATAAGATACCCTTGCATTAGGATCATCGGGATTCTGATTGTACATGATATCTGTACCAGGCCATGATGTATGGTAGTAAATACCCGTAATCTTTGTAGGATTATTCACTAAGAGTGTGTGAATGGTGGGATTCGAACTGGCACATGGGCCACATGAAGCTTGAGTGAATTCCTCGAGCAGAACCAATCTTTGAGATTGACTAAAACCGGCCAAGCCCATAGATAGGATAAAGATAATTGTAAAGAAACGTTTCATTGTTCGTAAAGGTTTTTTAGTTAAAGCCGCTACAAATATAGACACAGATACGTTACAATCCGAAAAACGTTAGTTTTTCCTGTACAATTTCAATATCATCCGGTCAAACAGAGAATATCTGGTTTAAACGATTAATAATTGCATATTAACAATCCAAATGGTCAACTTTTTATCATCATAAAACCATCGATTTTTAGAAATCGCTATATTTGTGCAGAATAAATTCTAGCCAAACATTACAAACCCAAGTTCTATGAAACATTCTTTACTTTTTGTCGCCGCAGTCTTTTTTGCAAGTCTTGGTTTAAATGCTCAGAATCTTCAGATAGTATCTATGGAAAATGAAGCTCTGACACCTAATCAAGTTGTTTACACCGGAGGAACCATCAACAATGAAGCTGTTGTTGAAATGAAAATTAAAAACATTGGAACAACTGCAATCAATGTCAAGGCAAAGAAAATAGTTATGTCAGTGCCCGAAAACTCTGTTAATGTCTTCTGCCTTTCTCTCTGCTATCCTCCAAGTGTAACCGTTTCTCCCGACTTCGTCACCATCAATCCGGGTGAATCTTTCGTCGGTTTTTCCGGACACTACACTCCGTTTGACAGAACTGAAGGAATCATTGGATACACCTTCTTCAACATGGATAATCCTAATGATTCTATCTCTTTTATCTCTCATTACGTTCCATCTAACCTCTATGCAAAATATGATGGAAAAATCCTTCAAGGTGGTGCTGTCCTCTATGTGAATGCCGAATTAAACGCTGAAACTGAGATTGCATTCCCCGTCTTCAACAACGATGAGACCAATGCTAAAGATGTGCTAGCCAAGAAAACTGAAATTCAAACTATAGAAGGTTCAGAAAACCTCTTCTGCTGGACTGAGTGCTATAGCCCCAATGTTTTCATCAGCACAGATGTTGTCAGTATTAACCCAAAAGACAGCACAAACAATTTCTCTGGCCACTATTCAGCAAATGACCATGAAGGAGCAACAACTATCAGATATACCTTCTTTGACAAAAGAGCTGCCTCAGATTCAACATGGATTGACGTTGTTTATAGAACCAATGTTGGTATCACAGAAAAACCCTCTATGATTTCAGCAGTATTCCCAAATCCTGCTACCAACAATATTAATATCTCTCTAAACGATAGAGTTAAAAACGGTGCTGAGATCATCATCTTTAACCTCAACGGTCAGGTAGTCTACAGAGAAACTATTAATAACAAAG
The DNA here is from genome assembly GCA_021286705.1 of Sphingobacteriia bacterium. GTDB lineage: Bacteria > Bacteroidota > Bacteroidia > Bacteroidales > TTA-H9 > JAJTBW01. Next base: position 6,840 of record JAJTBW010000155.1, on the reverse strand, counting down.
CTACAACTCAAATCAATGTTTCTAAGCTTTCACAAGGCTTGTACCAACTTGTTGTTAACAGCAATGGACAATTAAGCCGTCCTGAGAAACTTGCTATTATAAAGTAGTATTGTTAAATAATCGATATTCAAAAGGTCGCCTTGAATAGGCGACCTTTTTTCTTAGCTTTTTAGCAATTAGAAGTTAATCTAAGAAGAGAATAATGAAATGAGATTCAAAGTTGATCGATTCAAATCATTCATTGACCGCTCATTGGTTTTCATTATTATATTTGTATGTAACTACTCAACACACAATGGCACTTTACATTATACTCATACTGTTACTCACAGGAGCAATTACTTTGTGGATATATGAAAAATGGAGGTATTTCCGAATTACTCAGAAACTCAAAGAGCTGGAATTCCTATCTGTAATCCACCGATATTATACAGAACCGCATCATCAACTAACTGCTCTTAACCAGTTGAATGCATCGCTCTTTATTAATGACATTCAAACCAGCTCAAACAAACTAATTTCAATAAGCCATAGAATGAGGAAAGATCTGAGTTGGCCAAAGACTAACACAGTACCCATCTATGATCAGGTAAAAGAGATCCAAGTCTTTATAGACGAGGAGAATCAAAAAAGCTCCCGACAGGTAACCCTTACTATAAATATTCCTGAAAATGTCCTTTATGAGCCTCTTCCTCGAGCACTACTCAGATTAATAGTAAGACAATATCTAAAAGGTGTAGATTTAGATGAATCCACTCTTAACATCAACATTGAGGGTTCGCAAGATGACAAAAAGAGTGTCATTCATTTTAATTGCTCCCCTGTTTCACTTCCTCTAACCGCACTTCCCGCAGGGATCTACTATGATGCAGGCTTGGAATCATTGAAGAAAATGAAGGCTCTTTTCTCTGATAAAAAACAGGGAAGACTTTCTTTGGATTATTATGATAATGGAAAGACGATGGTCTCATTCAAGAAATAGGAAATTAGCTTCTATCATATCAAAATCTATAGTCTCATTATTATCTTTTGTCTGCTTCAATAGCCTTCGGGATGCCCCCTCAATTTTAAAATTCTAAGCGAAAAACGTAACTTGCACTTGAATTTATCGCAACAATCATTGAGACCATTGCTTCAGGCATAAATTACACCTAAATAATAATCTTCTTGCCTGGCTATGCACCATCAATCGAATTGATTGCCCTCTTAAAACTAAGTAGTGATGAACACTTCCGACTTAAATTCTGAGACAAAGAGCAAGCTTGTACATTATTTAACTTCTTATATTACAGAGGTTCGTAATACCCGATTTAATGATGTTATATCAAAACGAATGAGTCACCTGACCATCGTTCTGGAGGATATCTTTCAACCTCATAACGCCAGTGCCGTGCTCAGAAGCTGCGACTGTTTCGGAATTCAGAATGTGCATATCATCGAGAATCACAACCACTATGCAGTGAATCCCGATGTTGCCCTGGGTTCATCAAAATGGGTCACCATGCATCGATACAACCAGACTGATTTCAATACTCCGGAAGCTTTCGAAGCTCTTCGTGCTAAAGGCTATAAAATTGTTGCCACAACGCCTCATACCGATGATTGTATTCTTGAGGATCTTCCTATTGACAACCCAATAGCTCTGATTTTTGGTACGGAAAAAACTGGCTTGACTGATTGGGCTAAGGATAATGCCGATGCCTGGGTTAAAATTCCCATGTATGGTTTTACTGAAAGCTTTAACATCTCAGTAAGTGTGGCTCTTAGTAGTTTCTATCTAACAGAGAAAATCAGAAAAAGCAGACTCCACTGGCAGCTCTCTCATGAGGAGTTACTCGAAACTCGGTTGCAGTGGCTTCGCAACTCATTGGATAGATGTGATCTCTTGGAGAAGAAGTTTCTGGAGAGTCAACAGTAAAAAACAGCTGTAATATGAAAGCACCTGCTTTCTGATCAAAACAATTCCGGTACCTCGGTCTGAGACAGAACCTAAATTATCAAATCATTGAGTAATATAAATAAGACTAACAGGAAGTGCTAACTGAACTTCTCTACCAATATCTATAGCAAAAACCTAATTCACGGTCAGATTCAAATCAGCCATCTCTTTTATAATCTCCTTATAACGCTTACCTCGCTCCTCGAAATTTTTAAATTGGTCATAGCTCGAAGCTCCAGGAGACATCAACACAACATCACCTGCGACTGTTGATTTAACGGCCATTTTCACCATATCATCGAATCGCTCATGGAATTGCATTCGAGAGGGGTTAACACCGGCTTCAATTAGAACTCTTTGAATACGCTCTCCGGCAGGCCCAGTTAAAAGAATCAATTTCACACCTGATCCAGGTATAAATGAGGCAAGTTTATCATAGGAGATGCCTCTATCAAATCCCCCTAAGAGTAGAACATCTACTCGGCCTAATGATTTTACGGCAGCAATAACAGCTTCAGGGATAGTGCTTATACTATCATCATAAAACTTAACCCCATCATAGATTCCAACAAATTCCAACCTATGCGGTAAACCAGAAAAAGTAGATACGGCACATGAAATAATGGTCTCACCAACACCATACAGCGCAGCTACGGCAGCCGCTGCCATTATATTCAGCCTGTTATGACTCCCAGATAAAGGAGACCTGCTTACTCCTTTACAAATTACTTCAGGATCTGACAATGGTAATTTGAGATATACATTATCACCTTCTAACCAAATGCCTTCGCCCTCTGGCTTTGTCAACCCAAATGGAAGTAAAACACCCGTGACAGAATTCCGCTTTAGTAACTCGCCTACGGTCTCATCAAAAGAGGGATATATCAGATAATCCCCCGGCCGATGATATCGTGCGATATTATACTTAGCCTCCTGATAAGCATTATAATCAGAGAAATGATCTAAGTGCTCCTCAAAGAGATTTAATAAAACGGATATATGCGGGCAATGCTTAACTAACTCCAATTGATGTGCACTCAATTCCATAACGACAGCAGTTGCAGGGTCTAGTTGATCCACAACGGTAAAAGGCGGTATCCCTATATTACCAGTCAGGACAACCTTATCAGTGTAGGTCTTTAAGATATGATAGACAAGAGAAGTTGTAGTGCTTTTCCCTTTAGTACCAGTGATACCAAGAGTCTGAGGGCCATAAGCTCTTAAGAAAAGCTCAGTTTGAGATGTTATTTTCTCTGATGGAAGATAAGCCAGCTGTGCACTTGGAATACCCGGGGTTTTTATGATTAAATCAAATGTAGATAACTTGCTCATGCTATCAGTGCCTCCAATCCAATGATGTCGTTGCGGAAAGCTAGCATCAGGAAGTTCTTGTCTGTCGGCAACACTAAATATCTGATTTGGGTAATGCAAAATAAGCCAGTCTAAAAGGGCTTTCCCTTCTCTTCCATAACCCGCCAGTACAATATTGCGCCCAGATACAAGATTATCAATAGCCTGTATGATCATTTAAAGTCTCTTTTAGTTGTTGAAATAGCTCTTTAGGAACATTGTTTTCACTATCGAAATGCTTCAAATGCATCCCAAATTGATCATCTTGAAGTTGTTTTTCTCTCTTAAGGTAGCTTTGAACCAGGGCGGGTGGGGTCTCTTCTACTTTTGCAATTTCTAATAATGCCGATTTAACCTCTGTGACTGTTCCAACACATTCAAAAGGTTTTACAGACGAAAAGCCACTTAACTCATCCAGAAGAGGCATCAAACTAAGATCATCAAGGATGTTTCTTCCAATAAGCTCATGAACCCTTTTAGCGCCTAAAAACGGGGCCAGCATAATGGAGGTAAAGAGGCATTTAGCACATGAACCACACCATGAATCTGTTTTACTACCAACGTTACAACTTCTAAATGAGTCATGATGCCATTTAAACCGGCTGAATAGTGCTGCTATTTGTATCTCAGAGAGAGGTCGTAAAAAGCTATAGTAGCTAATATCTTGAGTGAGATTCTTTCCGGCAGACCACCTAAAATCATTTTCAAACTCCAATGACTTTGAATATTGATGATTAATCTTGCTTCCCGGCACTGTACTTTCATTGGCACTTGACTCGTTGGATAGAGCTATTGAGGGTATTCCGGCAAGTGTCGCTGTGGCCATAGAAACGAAAGCAAGAAGAGCTGAAAAAGGAGTATGCCCGTTGAGAAATCCCTGGGCATTTAAATCTAAAAGGGTCTTGTCTAACTGACGATTGACCGCCAGAAGATCTTTCTGTAATCCGGAAGCAGCAACACTATTAAATGAGGCTCCACGTGGATTGACGATGAAGGGAATCACTCTCTTTCCTGACATCTTCATAAGTTCAAGAGTCACCACGGAGTCTTTTCCGCCACCAACAGGCACCATTACAAAGTTATCACGGGTTTTAACTTTAAATGGGGTAATAGGCTTACCCCCTACCTGATTGATTTCCATGAAAAGACTATAATCAGGTTCTATACCATTCAGATAAAAGAACTCACCGAGTCCATGGAAGTATAGTTTACGCCACCATTCATAATCTGCTACATCTGGTAGTGACCCGGCTGTAATTATCACCTCCGGAGAGCAAAAAGCCTTCCAATAACTTACCAGTTCAACAAGTCCGATATGAAAACCCAGATTAAAAAGAATCTCTTTTGAAATATCTTTTGAATTAAAAAGAGGATGACCTGGAATAGTAACGGATGGGTAGAAATGATAACGATCACTCACATTAAAATGAAAGACAAATCGGATATCACGGTCATGTATTACCTCAACTGATTCATACTTAAACCACGGAAACTCTTGTCGTAAGTAGAGATATTTTTCGGGTCCGGGCAGGTTCAACATTTGATGTATATTATATTTGTGCCAGAATTTCTTTTACTGACTTGAAAATCATCCTCAGTTAAGAGGCTAACCTAACCACTGAGCAGATGCTTTAGTTTAGTACAAATTTACCAAAAACAGATAATAACTCGTATAATGGTTGATTTTAACCGATTCATAAACTTAAGATATAACAGGGTCAAACCTGCCGATGGGAAGATATTAATCTCTGAACCATTCCAAAACGATAAATACTTTGGAAGATCAGTGGTAATTCTCATCGACCACAATGAAGAAGGAACAGCTGGAATAGTAATCAATAAACCGTTAAGAAAAAAGATTAGTATTATGGTTAACGAGACTAAGTTACCAGTAATGAGACTTTTTCAGGGTGGGCCAGTTGCAACAAACCAGCTCTTTTTTCTACATAGTCTTGGAGAGGTCATTCCGGGAAGCATTGACTTAGGGAATAAGATCTATTGGGGTGGTTCTGTTGAGATGGCACAGGAGCTATTACAGTTGAACATCCTTAACGATGATAATGCCCGATTCTTTCTTGGGTATGCGGGATGGTCAAAACATCAGCTTAATGAAGAGTTAAAAAGAGACAGCTGGTTGGTTGGAACAATTGATGGAGAGACTCTTTTTAACACAGAATCACAGAAACTTTGGGAAAAGAGCATCGAGCAACTTGGGGGTGATTACCAGAGATGGCTTAAGCTCCCCTCCGACCCTACTATGAATTAGTTTAAATCCATACCTTTGTAAAAACAAGGCTTATATGGCTATTTTCCTTCAGGTTCACCCTGACAATCCCAACCCGCGACACATCCGCACCATCGTTGACTGTCTACTAAGTGGCGGAGTTATTATTTACCCTACAGATACCGTCTATGCCCTCGGTTGTAGCCTCACTCAGGTCAAAGCACTTGACAGGATGAGCCAGATCAGAGGTGAAAAGAAAGAGAAGACCAGTTTCTCTGTTGTTTGCCACGATCTAAAGCAACTTTCAGACTATGCCCGACCGATAGGAAATGACATTTTCAAATTAATGAAACGAGTGCTACCCGGCCCTTATACCTTCATTTTGGAGGCAAACAATAACGTACCGAAGATCTATCACAGCAAAAAGAAAAGTGTAGGTATTCGTGTCCCTGATAATAAAATTGCCTCTGCTATAGTACTTGAATTAGGTAGCCCATTGGCATCCACTTCACTTCGTACCGATTTAGATGATGAGCAAGAGTACATCATTGACCCCGAATTAATCTATGAGCGCTACGACCGTCAGGTGGATATCGTCGTAGATGGAGGCTTTGGTGATACTATTGGTTCCACCATTCTCGATTGTACCGATGATCATGTCACTTTGGTACGTGAAGGTAAAGGAGAGATTAAAAATTTATTAACAATATTGGACTGAAAATCAGATTTAAAAGGGCGATCTCTCTTTAATCTTTCAAAAAAAGTGAGCAAAGGGCTTGCCAGTTAAGAAAAAACCGCTACCTTTGCATCCTCAAAACACAATAAAGGGTTGACTAAGTAGCTCAGCAGGTAGAGCACATCCCTTTTAAGGATGGGGTCCTGGGTTCGAGCCCCAGCTTGGTCACAGAAAAAGACTGACTTACTTAAGTCGGTCTTTTTTCATTTTAGGAGAGTTACAAAACAACCACTACGGATCAAAAAATCAATAATTCAACAATTGGGGAACATAACCAAAATCTATTAAGCCCCTCCCTTACGCATATAACTTGAGAGTCTAAAAAGTAAGAGATCTTCATCAGGCTACTAATTGATTTTATGAACCTCACAAGCAATTCTCCCGTTCATATTCTGTGAAGGACTCTTTAGGCTAGGTATAATTAAGTCTTTCAGAGACCTTTATCTCAATTTTGCGGGTCAATAATTAACGCCAGCAGCTAATAGCCAGTACCAATCGTTGAATTTTGAATCGCAGATTACATTTAACCACTAAAGACACTAAAAACACGAAATTCTTCATCTAGCAGTTTTCGTGCCTTTCGTGCTTTTC
>JAJTBW010000154.1 GCA_021286705.1 Sphingobacteriia bacterium | reverse complement strand
TTTCGTGTTTTTAGTGTTTTTCGTGGTTAAATGTAATCTGCGATTCAAAATTCAAAGTCTGGCTACTAGCTATTAGCTGCTGGCGGCTCTGTCGGTGCCAGTTGCCAGATGCCAGTTGCCAGATGCCAGTTGCCAGATGCTAGATGCATGTGTATGAACTAAATGACTTTGAATAAAAAAGCCCCGAAATCTCGGGGCTAAGCATCTTCCGCCGGCCAGATAAAACTCCTCATCGAGGGAATATCTCCATTGTTAATTAAATCTTCGGAAGAGCCGACCAGTTCTTAACAATCGGTAATTAGGGCTTTCCCCTTCCAGAAAAATGAACTAATACTTAAATTTAGTCAATTTCACATCGAAAAGCAACTATTAAATTCCTCAAATAGGTAACTTTGGTTGCTGTCTTCTAACTTTATCAGCAATGAATAGAGAAAACTCAAACGCAATTGTTTTTCTGGATGCCTTTAATGACATCGAAGCCCGGTTGAGATTACTGGCAAAAGCCGAACACTACGTAAGTTTCAACGAATTACTCAAACGAACACGATTTGATAATACCGTTATTAAGAGATATGCTAATGATCTTCGGGAGTATGCCGAATTAAGAAACGCAATAGTTCATACCCGCAGAGAAGATTTTATCATTGCAGAGCCACATCCATCTGTTGTTAGCCATATCTGTAGAGTGCGTGACCAAATCTGTAACCCTCCTACGGTGGCTACATTAAAGGCAAAACCTGTATTTGTTGTAAGCCCTGAGACTCCAATGAGAGATGTATTAACACAGTTCGCTCAGAGAAATTTCGTACGTTGTCCGGTGGTGGATCAGGGACGAATAGTCTGCCTGTTGACAGCAAAATCAATAACCCGATGGCTTGCTTCGACTGGTCTTACAGACCAAACAAAAGTGGCCACCGTCTCAAATGTAATTCCTTTTGCTCTTAGTGAAAAGTACATGATCTCGACACCCGAAACAGACATCTATACCATCTACGAGAATTTTAAGCTTCAACTTCGTAACGGAGGAAGCTTGCAAGCAGTACTGATCACTCGAAAAGGAGATAACCACGGACCCGTAACTCAGATGATCACTGCATCAGATCTTCCCGCTCTCTTTGATCTCCTGGAAAAAGGAGGCCACAATTAATAAAAAGTCCGGAGCGTCGTAATGACACCCCGGACAAACCGGATCGATTATGGAAAATCCGTAATATTTTTTTCCAGTTATTCTGAACTGCCGTCGAGGAAGCGAATCGAATTATCTTCCTGCTCCTCTGTTAATGGAGCATGCTTTAGTTCATATAGTATACTGGCGAGAAATGCGCCAATCAGTACTAAGGCAACCATGAGCTTAATCATAACGCACCTTTATTTAGTTGTTTATAAAAACTTGCCAGACTGATCAACTCTATCTTCTTTCAAAAGTTTTCGTAGCCCTTCAACCTTTTTCTCGCTGATTATTCCGGCAAGGTCATTATTAGTATCCTGAACAGTTTGCGATTCAACACTCTGAAATCCGCTCTTACGCTGAAACGCCTGAACCAAATCTCCAACAGTTTGTATTGCCATAATCTACGCAGTAATTGTCTGGTATATTGCCTGTCCCAAATAGTATGCCAAACAACATAACTATCTGACATAAAACCAATTCAACAATTCTGTATCTCATTTGGCCTATTTAAACCTATCCAATTACGGCTATTTGCCTCCTTAACACCTCTAATAGTGACGAAAATGATAACATTTACGTACGATTAACACAACTTTAACAAAAACATCCGCAATCGGATACAACTATCCAATTTCGGATAAGCCTCACTCTAATCATCATATGTATTCCCTTATCCTGTATCAAATCAACCAAAGAACCTACTGATTTAAAATCGTTTAACATATATTCCTAATTTAAAAGGACTGTTAATTAAAAGCATTAAAATCAGGCTGAATCAATAACTCATTATCTCTATATCCGAAATAAACCTTCCAAACCCCTCTTCAAGAAAAGAATATTAACCAGTCATGAGTTTTTAGGCAACCAGAAAGCAGGAATACAATGTTCAACTATCTGAACTTCACAAACACCTCTAATTCTATTATACTCCTGGATCAAACGTAACTTTCAAACAAATCAATACTAAAACTGTTCAATTGTAAATTAAACGTATACTCTGACCTACGATTAATTAATCACGATCTAAAGCAAGAAACCATGGAACAGTTAAAATATAATAACCTAACCCACTCATCATCACCTTACCTTCGTCAGCATGCCGATAATCCGGTAGCTTGGCAGGAATATTCAAACAGCCTGATCGAAGAGATAAAAGCTCAAAAAAAACCAATTCTTCTCTCGAGCGGCTATTCATCATGCCACTGGTGCCATGTCATGGCAGCAGAAGCTTTTAGTGATCCTGAAACAGCCCTGTTTCTGAACGAGCACTTTATCTGTATCAAGCTTGATCGTGAACAACATCCGGATATTGATCACTTTCTAATGGAGTTTATCGTTGCCCTTCATGGTCAGGGCGGTTGGCCTCTTAATGTTTTTCTCTCATCAGATTTCAAGCCATTTTATGCCACGACTTATCTCCCGGCTGTTGAAACAAACCACGCTAACTCCTTCATAAGTATTCTGAGAAAGATTCAAGCGTGGTATCAGGAAAATCAGAACTTTATCGAACCTTTCGATAGTCAGGCAGCTTCTATCCCAAGAACAAACCTCGCTACTCTTATTGATGAAATCGGACTTAATCTCGACCTTGTGCAAGGTGGAACCAGAAATAAACCAAAATTCCCGCCACATAGTCTGCTTTTTCTGATATTAAGCAACCCGGTACTATTTAGGAACCACCTAGATTGGGCAGAAATGACATTAAAGAAAATGATCTTCTCGGGTTTACATGACTCTATTGAAGGAGGCTTTTTCAGATACTGTGTTGATGAGAAATGGGAGATCCCCCATTTTGAAAAGATGCTATATGACCAGGCTATGATGCTCACCAACTTGAGCCTGGGCTACCATCTCTTTGAAAAGGAGTATTTCAAAGAGGCATTATCCAAATTACTCTTATTCCTGAAACAGCGTTTAAGCTCTATTAAAGGCTATTATTCGGCTCTTGATGCAGATACTAACCATCACGAAGGGGAAACCTATTTATGGCAGCTAAATGAGCTAAAAGCAGCTCTTTCGAAAGAGCAATATGATCAATTTCAGGAAGAATATCGCTTGATTCCATTTGAAGGGAAATACCACTTAATAAAAAAAGCATCATCAGCTACCACATCAATAGAATCGATTTTAAAAGACATTAGAATTGAAAGAGAACAACCTTTTCGTGACGAAAAGATTATTACTTCATGGAACGCACTATTGGCTATAGCATACCTCTTCTCGGCACGATACGCCGACAATCAAGAGGGCTACTCTGAGGCTCTTTCAATCTTTGAAAACCTATTAAGCAACCATTGCTCTTCCGAGGGTACAATCTTACACTCACAATTTGAAGGGACTGTTCAAAACAGGGGAACACTCGAAGATATCAGTTCACTTTTACTTTTAGGCACCTATCTTTATGAAGATCGCTTAGTAGAATTGAGTCAACTTGAAGAACTGTATCAGGAAATGAGTAAATTCAAACTCAACGGCCATTGGGTAGAATCATTTGATAGTGCCGCAGGAGTGATTTATGCCTCTTGGTTTGATCATCCTATCCCCTCGTCGGCATCAACCGCAATGGCTGCTGAAATTAGATACTTAATCTTACAGGAGAAAGGTGATTTGCCTGAGATAGCTCTATCCCGTGCACATTTCTCTGACTTTGCAAACCACTTTGCATTGCAATCATACCAGGAACTTGAGCTTTATAAATCCCCCAATAAGATCAATTGGAAAACATTACCAGTCAAGGCTATGCAAAAACAATCATCAGAAAGCTTAAGATGTACCAATAACAAATGCACCTCATGGACAGGTAAGACAGTTAATTTTTAACTTTGCACTTAAATCTCAAATTAACCTACTACAATGTTATCATCAGACCTGTTAATAATCCTGGTAATCATAAATAGTGCCCTTATAGCCGGTATTTTAACATTCCTGACACTTAGGAGTCAGAAGAAAGAGGAAGCCCCTATAAATCTTGAAAAGCAGGATGAAGAGCACAAAAAGATCAAGCTAAAAGCAATGCTCCTTAAACAAGAGCAAATCATCAAGGCAAAACATCAAGCAATCACGATTCCACTCAAGATCCAAGCCATCGAACGTCTTTCCCTTCTTATGGAGAGAACCAAACCGGAATCACTTATTCTTAGGAACACAGAAAAAGCAGCCACTGTCAGAGGTGTAGCAAATCTAATCCTCAGTGAGATCAGACAAGAATTTGATCACAACTCATCACAACAGATCTTTGTTGATGAGAACACTTGGCAGCTGATCAAGTTAGCAAGACAGCAGACCGTTACTTTAATACAGGAGGCGGCTGAAGGACTTGACCCTCAAAATCCGGCTATTGAATTATCAGTGAAAGTCTTAGAAATAGTTACGGCTCTTGAACATGAGATAGCGCATGATCAGGCATTGAATTTATTACGAAAAGAGTTACAAGAATATTTATAAAAGAGGACTACTTTAAATTTTTCGTTATATCTTTATTAATACTTAGGAATCTTAAGTCAAGATAGGTTTAGAGTTTTTAACAACCATTGGAACGAGATATAGCTATTTTATTTGAGGTAAATATTATTGAAAACGACCAGTAGAGCCTAGCATCAAAAGCAACTTAAAAAGTACAACTATGAAAAAGCATGTCTATTCAACACTATTGAACACTAACATAGAGGAGGCCTGGGGGTTTTTCACATCGCCTATGAACCTCGCAAAGATTACCCCTAAAGAGATGAACTTTGAGATCAAGACCATCGACGATCCTGAAACGATATACCCGGGTATGGTAATCACCTATTGTGTATCCCCCTTTCCATTATATAGAACTGGCTGGATTACTGAAATTACTCATATAAAAGTCAACAAATACTTTATCGACGACCAAAGAGTTGGCCCTTATAAGTTCTGGCAGCATCAGCACCATTTTGAAGAGGTTAACGAAGGTATAATGATGACAGACGTGATTCACTACTCGATAGGTTATGGGTGGTTAGGACTATTAATTGAGAAGTATTTTGTTAAATCGCAGGTTGACAAAATATTTAAATACAGAGAGCAGCAAATAAAGAAGATCTTTGGATCAAGATAATTAATAAAAAAAGAGGCGGAACAACGATAAGTTATTCCGCCTCTTTAGTAATATATGCTAACGCTTATTCACCAAGTTGAAGGCGTTTAAAGCAGGTAGCAGTTAGACCACTGTTAACCTCAGCGATACGCTGTGCAACTGTTTTCTTAGCATCACGAATAAAATCCTGTTGTAAAAGAGTACTCTCTTTATAGAATTTATTCAGTTTACCTTGGGCAATCTTTTCAACCATAGCTTCGGGCTTACCTTCAGCGCGTGCTTGATCACGACCAATTTCTAATTCACGCTCAATAACATCAGCGGGAACATTATCAGCAGAAACAGAGATAGGATTCATAGCAGCAACCTGCATAGCGATCTCATGAGCGACCTCTATAGCTCCTTCAACCTTCATGTTAAGGCTGAGTAAGGTAGCTAAGCGGTTTCCCTGGTGGTTATAAGCAGAAACTACAGGAGCCTCGATAAACTCATAACCGCTGAGTTCCATCTTCTCACCGGTTTTACCGATAAGATTAGTTAATTGATCAGCAAAAGAGTGACCATCGATAACCAGGTTAAGGGCGGCCTCTTTTTCTTTAACAGAACCAGCAATTGCACCAGCAACCAGTTTATTGGCTAGTGAGGTGAACTCCTCATTCTTAGCAACGAAATCGGTCTCACAGCTGATACGAACCACAACACCAAAGGTATGGTCAGCATTAACAGCAGCGATAACGATACCCTCGTTTGCTTCTTTATCAGCACGTTTGTTGGCGACTTTCTGTCCTTTTTTACGGAGAAAATCGATAGCCTTTTCAAAATCACCATCAGTTTCGATAAGAGCTGCTTTGCAGTCCATCATACCGGCCCCGGTCATTTGACGAAGTTTGTTTACTTCAGAAGCTGTAATATTAGCCATGACTATTATGGATTTTAAATAAGAAGATACGTGACGGGCACGTATCTCCTGAATTATTAATATTTATATAACTTTTCGGTATGCATTGCAGAAGTTATGAGCGACGAGGAGCAGCTTTAGTTGGTTTAGCTATTGCTTTACGAGGGCGTTTTTTGTTGCCATCTTCATCCTCTTCAGAATCATCACGACGGCGACGGCCACGAACGTCCTCTTCGCCTTCATTGATCATTTCGTCGTTTTCGACTTCTTCAGATTCATCTTTACGGTCTTTATCCATTTTGCGCTCATTGAGACCCTCTTCGATAGCTTCGACCATAACCTTAGTGATTAAGGCGATAGATTTTGAAGCATCATCGTTGGCAGGAATAGGGAAGTCAACCAGCAAAGGATTGCTATTAGTATCAACGATAGCGAAAGTGGGGATATTGAGGCGACGAGCCTCAGCGATGGCAATGTGCTCCTTCAGGATATCAACAACGAACAGAGCGGCAGGGAGCCTGTTAAGGTCGCTGATACTACCGAGGTTCTTTTCCAATTTAGCACGCTCACGCGTGATTTGCAGTCTTTCTCTTTTTGACATGGTGCGGAATGATTCATTCTCCATCATCTTGTCAATTGAGGCCATTTTCTTAACAGCTTTGCGAATAGTTGCAAAGTTGGTAAGCATACCACCCGGCCAACGCTCAACTACGTAAGGCATGTTAACGCGTGACACGAGGTCTGACATGATCTCTTTAGCCTGCTTTTTGGTAGCAACGAAGAGGACTTTCTTTCCTGAGCGGGCAATCTGCTTTAATGCAGATGCAGCCTCTTCTACCTTTGCCTGGGTCTTATATAGGTCGATAATATGGATTCCATTACGCTCCATGAAAATATAAGGAGCCATGTTGGGATTCCACTTTCTTCTTAGATGGCCGAAATGTACACCGGCATCTAATAATTCTTCAAATGATACTCTTGCCATTTTTTAATAATGTTGTTTACGTTCCTTAAAATCAACCGCACAGTAGCACGCAAGCACCGTAGTCTGTACGATTTAGATACTAAACACGCATTGCGAAAGATATTAACGCTTCGAGAATTGGAATCTCTTACGAGCTTTCTTCTGACCGGGTTTCTTTCTTTCAACCATACGCGGGTCGCGACGAAGCAGACCTTTTTCTTTCAGAGGCTTGCGATTCTCTTCACTGATGATTGTCAGTGCTCTTGAGATGGCCAGTCTGAGAGCTTCAGCCTGTCCGGTGATACCACCACCATCGATAGTTGCTTTCACGTCGTACTTACTGTCAACTGAAACAATTTCGAAGGCTTGACGCACCACATACTGTAAGGTACCGGTGGGGAAATATTCAGCATAATCCCTGCCGTTGACCAGGATCTTACCATTACCCTCTTTCAAATAGATACGGGCAACCGCGGTCTTTCTCCTGCCAATTGTGTTGATTACTTCCATTTCTTACTTCAGATTATTAATATTAATTTCTACGGGTTGCTGTGCTTCATGTGGATGCTGTGTACCTGCATATACATACAGATTACGATATAAAGCACGTCCCAGACGATTCTTTGGAAGCATACCCTTTACGGCTGCCTCAATTATACGCTCTGACATACCTTTGCGTAACCACATATCGGGTGTTGCAAAGCGCTGTCCACCAGGATATCCTGTATGGCGTACATACTCTTTGTCTGTTAACTTATTGCCAGTAAAACGCACTTTCTCTGCATTAATGACAATAACGTTGTCGCCACAGTCGGCGTGAGGGGTATAACTCGTTTTGTTCTTACCCCTGAGAATCTTCGCGATCTTCGAAGCAAGGCGTCCTGCCACCTCATTCTCGGCATTAACAATAACCCACTGTTTGTTAGCGGATTCCTTGTTTGCACTGATCGTTTTGTAACTCAACGTGTCCATGTTTGTAATTTCAATTAATCCTATTATCGGCCTAAAAAGGGGTGCAAATGTACAAATTTTTCAGATAGTTAGCAAAAGTTTACTCTTTTTGTTTTACTTTTCATACGTTATTAGTCTGTTTTCTAATCACCACATAAAATCTACCCCATAACTCTAAGCTTTCCCATCACTCTATTTTATAGTCTATAGCCGTTTTATGTAAACTTACTTCTAATTTATCCTTAACTAACCTCCACTTACTTTGGTTAGAAAATAACTCATCCTCACTCCTCTTCTCTTTCCTTTTCTATTGATGCCTGAATAAGAATCATAACCCGCCCCAAGATCTAACGATACCGCCACCCCCTGACAGATAAATAAAAGTATTACCTTAAAACTGGAGTCAATATTGATCTGCCCAAATAAAGCAATCAAAAGAGTGCAGAGAAAGCATTCTATTTTCTTTAAGATAGAAAATACTCTAATTGTCCGATTTGTTTTGTTTGCTTTCTATACGTTTTATCTCTTTGTCAAAGTCAGATTCAAACAAACGGTCTTGAACTATCCGGAATTTTTCAAATTCGCTTTCTGCAAAGGACTTTGCCATTAGCGCTGTAACTTTTCCACTGTTCTGCAATATATCACGCTCATCAGCTTCCAAAAACTTATCAAGGCGTTTCGCCCAATCATCCATTGTCATGGGAATATGTCTTTTTGCTCGATCTTCTGCCAAATCCAAATAAGCATTTACTATACGTCCTAGGGATTCTAGTTCCACTTCGGTCAAATAGTTTTTGGCAATAGCAACATCGGTTTTTACAATTTTTCCATCAGGGGCTTGTTCCCATGTAGTCAAGCCCATATGTTTCTTTTCTGCATCCGCTCTTGATATTATAAGCTCGGCTGCTGTATGACCATGAATAGCATAGTGCAACTTATTTTGAACTTTAGCAAAAAACTCTTTTGTAATAACCGCCTCCTTGTTGTAATCCATTGCGGTTGCGTAAATATCCGTTAACTTTTGATAAAAACGACGTTCGCTCAAGCGGATTTCTCTGATTTCGGCAAGCAAATGCTCAAAATAGTCTTCGCCTAGAAATGTTCCGTTTTCCATACGTTTCTTGTCGATAACGTAGCCACGTATAGCATAATCTCTCAAAACAGATGTAGCCCATTGACGGAAAGCTGTTGCTCGCTTGGAATTTACACGATATCCAACGGCTATAATCGCATCCAGATTGTAATGTTTGGTTTTATAGGCTTTTCTGTCGGATGCAGTTACCGAGAATTCCTCGGTAACTGAATTTTCTTCCAGTTCATTCTCTTTAAATATATTCTTAAGATGTAGTGAGATGTTGTCTGTTGAGCAGTCAAACAAAACACCCATCAACTTTTGACTAAGCCAAATTGTTTCGTCCTGAACTCGTACTTCTATTCCATCTTCCTTTGCCTGATTAGTGAAAATGAGGAACTCGACGGTGCTATTGCGGATTTGCAAAGGTTTCTTTTTTCTAGTCATGCTCAATGTCTATTTCTTATTTAATCAACAAGACCTACCAACCAGTATCAGGCTCTGATTCGAACCTAAATTGTATTGAGATAGATGTTCTACTCTGGCTCTCGTTTTAGATTTTAGATCACTATTAGCTATCGGTATCTCCGTATGTGATCTGCCTTTAAATTCTTTCTCATTGACCAGATTAATTTAAATAATATTTCTGCTCAGTATTTACTAACGAAAATAGTGAAATTATGTCTCTTTCTATTGTTTTGAATTAACTAATCGCATTTTCAACCTAATTAACCTTTTTATTGATGCCTTATCAACTTCACCGGCGGACTTGGCAAGTTTGTCACCGCTGCCGAGGCACTTCCCGTACAACCCAAGCCATCGGTTACGGTTACAGTATAAATCCCGGCTACAGATACTATTATTGTTGGTGATGTAGAACCATTACTCCACAAATAGGAAGCATAACCCGCCCCCGGATCTAATGTTACCGCCACCCCCTGACAGGTAGAGA
>JAJTBW010000153.1 GCA_021286705.1 Sphingobacteriia bacterium | reverse complement strand
AATTCAAGATTCAAGGATTCAATTCAATAAGAAACAAAGTCCAGAAAATGAAATATTACAAATTAACAGCTATTGTTATTGTCATTTTAGCATCATTCTGTTTCAAACCGGCGATATGCCAACAGAAAATCAATGGAAAAATTACAATTTCAGGGGCATTTGCACTTTATCCGATGATGGTGAAGTGGGCTGAAGAGTTTAAAAAAGTACAACCGGGAGTTAAAATCGATGTTTCAGCCGGTGGGGCAGGCAAAGGGATTACCGATGCACTTGGAGGCATGGTTGACATAGGAATGGTATCCAGAGACATCTATCCTGAAGAGGTAAGAAAAGGGGCATTTGCCATTCCTGTAGCACGTGACGCTGTTGTATGTGTAATGAGTGAAACTAATCCTGCCCTAAAGGAGGTCTTGGCAAAAGGGATAACCGCTCAGATAGCTGCTAATATATGGATAAGTGGAAATTACAGAAGTTGGGCGGAGGCTTTTCGCATTAAACAACAAATTCCACTTCACGTATACACCAGGTCTGACGCTTGTGGTGCAGCAGAGGTCTGGGCTAAATTTATCGGAGGTAAGCAGGAAGACTTAACAGGTAGCGGCGTCTTTGGGGATCCGGGGCTTGCTTTAGCCGTTAAAAGAGACAAAGCTGGAATTGGGTACAATAACATTGGA
This sequence comes from Sphingobacteriia bacterium, assembly GCA_021286705.1. Taxonomy (GTDB): domain Bacteria; phylum Bacteroidota; class Bacteroidia; order Bacteroidales; family TTA-H9; genus JAJTBW01. Next base: position 9,497 of record JAJTBW010000153.1, on the reverse strand, counting down.
TATGCCTATGACCAAAAGAGTCGCAAACAGATAAGCGGAATCAGGGTTATTCCAATCGACATCAATAAAAATGGTAAGATTGATGCCGATGAACAGTTTTACGACACAATGGATGCCTTAACTGATGCTATTGCAGAAGGAAAATATCCGGCACCACCAGCACGTGACCTCTATCTGGTAACTAAAGGAAAACCATCAAACCCTGCAGTCATCGCCTTTCTTAAATGGATCCTAACCGATGGCCAACAGTATGTTAAAAGCACAGGATATATTAACCTGGCAAAACCAAAGGTTGAAGGGGCCATAAAAAAGTTATAAGATGCTCATCACCCGAAAGCTAAAAGACACTATTGCAACGCGCCTGATGGTAATAATTACCTCAGGTGCGGTGCTGTTTTTCGTGGCTATTGGTCTGGTTCTCCTTGTAAAGGGGTTACCAGTTATAAAAAGTCATAGCCTTACAGAATTACTTACCACCTCAAATTGGAAGCCGATGAAAGGTCAATTTGGTTTTCTCACGTTTATTGTGAGTACCTTATTGGTAACCTTGCTAGCTCTGATACTCTCTTTTCCACTGGCTTTACTTAGCTCTATCTATCTTTCAGAGTTCTCAAGTCAAAAAATTAAAAAGTTTTTTATGCCGGTAATCGACCTACTCAGCGGTATCCCTCCTGTCATCTATGGGGTATGGGGCACGCTAACATTGGTTCCATTTATTGCCGACACATTAGCACCTCACTTCGTAGATTTCTCAACAGGTTATTCACTACTGGCCGGAGGGATTGTCCTTGCTGTTATGATCCTGCCACTGATGATTAGCATATTTTTGGAGGTGATGGAGAGTACGCCTCAAGATCTAAGAGAGGCTTCATTATCATTAGGGGCGACCCGCTGGGAAACTACGACAAAAGTGGTCTTAAAAAGATCAACTTCTGGAATTCTTGCGGGAGTTGTTTTAGCCATATCAAGGGCTTTTGGTGAGACTATTGCGGTAATGATGGTGTGCGGAAACTTCACTGCAATGCCAAAATCACTCTTCGATGCATGTTACCCTCTGCCAGCTCTGATTGCGAATAACTACGGTGAGATGATGTCTATGCCTGATTATGAATCGGCATTGATGCTTGCCGGATTCATTCTCTTTGTGATTATAATCGTCTTCAATACTGTTTCATGGTTTATACTCAAAAGAATTAAAAGGAGCTTATGATAAAGACGAAATATCAAAGACTGACAAAACGATACCTCACTGAACAGATAATGCTAATGGTAATGCGTCTTGCAGCTCTAGCAATCTTATCTGTACTTGCATTCATTCTCTATACAATTGCAGCTAAAGGATTGAAATCGCTTAGTTGGGAGATGGTCTCAAGTCTGCCTGAAGGGGGTTATTATCTCGGAGGATCAGGTGGAATTGCCAACGCAATCATAGGCAGTCTACTTATGATTTCAGGATCAGCTATCATAGCTATTTTGATCAGTCTGCCCATAGCTTTCTGCATCAACTTTATTCTTAAAAAGGGGGGCTGGTTTGGAAATATTGCCAGATTCTCAATGGATATTCTATTTGGCATTCCATCAATAGTCTATGGTGCATTTGGCTTTCTAATCATGGTCTGGCTTGGACTCCAAGCCTCTTTACTCGGAGGCATCATTGCTGTAGCATTCCTGATACTACCTATCATGGTTAGAGCCATTGATGAAGTTCTAATCATGGTTCCCTCTGATCTTAAAGAGTCTCTTCAATCTCTTGGTGCCACCCGGTACGAGATGATGAAAGTGATACTTAAAAGTATTCTCCCGGGTGTAGGATCGGCTATCATGCTGGCAATTGGAAGAGGCATTGGCGATGCCGCTACAGTTCTCTTTACCGCTGGTTATACTGATAGTATCCCAACATCCGTAAACGACCCGGCTGCGACACTTCCACTCGCAATCTTCTTCCAGCTTAGTAGCCCAATGGAGGAGGTTCAAAACAGAGCTTATGCGGCAGCCCTAATCTTGACCATTATCGTTCTAATTATTAGTTTATCCACCCGACAACTTACCAGACGAATAAAATAGATTTTATGTTCACAATTACCAATACATCAAAGATAGAACCCACTACTAATAATAACGAAACACAAGATCAAGCATCAATCTCTATCTGCAACCTTAATGTCTTTGCTGATAAGCACCAAATTCTCAAAGAGGTTAATCTGGTTATTCCTCCTAAACAGGTCACTTGCATCATTGGCCCATCGGGCTGTGGAAAGACCACTTTGCTTAGATCTCTTAATCGTTTACATGACAATAACTCTCTTTTCAAAGTTAGTGGCTGTGTCAAAATTGGCGATGATGATATTTATCAAGCCGGTGTTGATGTGCCGGCCTTAAGAAGAAAGATGGGATTATTAGCCCAAAGACCAACGGTACTTCCCATGTCGATCTTTGAAAATGTTGCTTACGGCCTACGAATTGGAGGCCTATCAGATAAGACACAGCTAAAAAAACTAGTTGAAGAGAATCTGGTTGCTGTGGGTCTTTGGGATGAGGTTAAAAACAGACTTCATCATTCGGCTAGTCAATTATCAATAGGTCAACAACAGAGACTCTGTCTTGCCCGTGCAATAGCAGTTGACCCCCTCGTATTATTAGGAGACGAGGCAACGTCAGCACTTGACCCTATTTCATCACGTAAAGTCGAAGAATTACTTATCTCACTGAAATCACGTATGAGTGTTGTATTAGTTACACACACGCTGAGGCAAGCCAAACGAATTGCTGATTATGTTGCTTTCATGTACATGGGTGAGTTAGTAGAATTTGGGGAAGCAACTAAAATCTTTACTCATCCTGAAAAAGAACTCACTAACGATTACCTTGCCGGTAGTTTTAGTTAACATCTACTAATCTAATCTCTTGTATAATAAGCAGGAGCATATCGTAGTTAAGTTATTGTATAATTAACACCATTTCTAAAATCTGTCGTATATTTGTAGCTCGGGAAGGTAAAATAGAATAAACAAGTGCAGCATATCATTATGCTGTTCAAAATGACATACGACATGAAGGAAGCATTAAAATCACTTCAGCAAAAGGGGATTAAGCTACCCACCGATATCATTGATCTACTTGAAAACGCTAAAAGTGTTACACATTTTAACTCTACTGAGGCTATCATGCACGCCGCTTTGGGAGGTAAAGACAACAACAGTTTCAACGTAGAGTATAACGTTAAAGGTAAGGGTATCGTTACAGAAGCGGTAGTCCATAGGGTCTCAAATGGAATAGCAGCCAACTATCCTGAACCCTATATGCGTCGTCGCGACCCTGACACAATGTTCATTGCTGACACATTACCTACCAATAAAGAGAGATTTATTGATCGTTTTGGTTATGACTTTTCATCTTTAAGAGATGAGACCTTTGCATGGTTAAAAGAGAATGATTTGGCTACTTTTTTCTTCTATGCCGGGAGTTATCCTCTAGGCTCGGGTGGCTTGGTAATTGCGCCGGCTAATGCCGGGTTCTTCTCTTTTGGACTGGCTCTCCTTCAAAAGTTGATCTCATCAGATCACATTCCCGATGGTTTCAATATTGAGTCAATCATCTTCGTGGCTCCACCTTTCCGTCATTCTCACTTTAATGGGAAACAGGTAGTGGTTCACCGTAGGACGGAGCAATTTCATGAACTATTTTCCTACAATCTATATCCCGGACCAAGTGCTAAAAAAGGTCTGTACGGAGTACTTATTGGAAAGGGCGAGAAAGAGGGTTGGATTACAACACACTGCTCTACTGTCCAATGTACCTCTCCTTACGATAATCTCACAACCTTTATGCATGAAGGGGCAAGTGGCGGTGGTAAGAGTGAGATGATGCAATTTCTTATCAGAGAACCCAAAGGTCAGATCATCATAGGAAGAAATATGCTCACCGGAGAAGAGAGGTTAATCTCAATCCCCCTCTTCTGCTCATTTAATCCTGTGACTGACGATATGGCTCTTTGTCACCCATCATTACAAAAGGATAATGGCAAACTAACGGTTGTTGATGCCGAGAATGCCTGGTTTGTCAGAGTTGATAGCATTAAGCAGTATGGCGATGACCCAATACTTGAAAAGACAACCATTAATCCTGCTGAACCGGTTCTGTTTTTAAATATTAAATCAAAACCCGATGGTATAGCATTGATCTGGGATCACATTGAGGACGCACCAGGCAAAACCTGTCCTAATCCACGAGTGGTAATCCCAAGACGGATCGTACCGGGTGTCTTAAACAAGCCCGTAACCATTGATGTAAGAAGCTTCGGAGTAAGAACTCCGCCCTGTAGCTTCGACAACCCCAGTTATGGAATATTAGGGATTTTCCATATCCTTCCCCCCGCCCTGGCTTGGTTATGGAGACTGGTTAGTCCGCGTGGCTATGCCAACCCAAGCATCGTTGACACCGGCAACATGGAGAGCGAGGGGGTAGGCTCTTATTGGCCCTTTGCCACCGGAGAAAAGGTAAAACAAGCAAACTTGCTCCTCGAACAGATCGTAAATACGCCGAGGGTCAGATACGTTCTTACGCCAAATCAACACATTGGGGTTTGGAAGGTCGGTTTCAACCCACAACTACTAATGAGAGAGTACCTCACAAGGCGTGGAAATGCTAAGCTTAGAGCCGATCAATATCAGCCGGCACGCTGCTCTCTACTAGGCTATGAACTTAATTATGTCACTATCGAAGGGTCAAAGATTCCTTCAAGATTCTTGAAAGTCTACAAGCAACCAGAAGTAACCGAAGCTGGTTATGATAAAGGAGCAACTATTCTATATGATTTCTTTAGAAAAGAATTACCTCAATACCTTCAGCCCGATCTCAATCCACTTGGCAAAGCAATCATAGAAGCTTGCTTAAACGGTGCCTCTGTTGAGGATTACAACAGTCTGATTCCCATGGAATATCATTATGTAATCCCCAATATGAGTGATTACGAACAGGGACTTGATATTGAATAAATACTGAGTAATAATGACAAAGGAGAGCCCTCCTCCCTAGTCATTAATCCGCAAAAAAAACAGGGCGAACAATAAAGCGACTATAAATCCATCTTATTAGTGGATTCTATAGTCGCATTTTCTTTTTACCCCCCCCCCTTAGGCATTGATTACCAATACAAAAAAACAGAACAAAAATAAAAGTGCATTTTTTGTTAAAAAAAACAGCCTAATTTCACTGAACATACCGAAGAAAAACTTAAAATTGCACTCAATAAAATCAACCTGTAACCTATTGAGGAAAGAATAGTTCTTTTGAAATATGATATAAAGAATATATTCTTCCCTAACACCATTTTTTTACGCCAATATGGCGACTTAACCAACCAACCCTAAAGAGACCGCTCAACGATTGAGCGGTCTCCATTTTTTCGGGTAAATCAAATCACTTCAATACTACAAAGGCTTAACAGGAATGCAGATATCGACAATGTGTTTCTTCTCTGGGTGTGTATTATAATCATTATGATATAACTCATAAGTACAACCATCACCCTGTTGATAACCGCTTTCAAGGAACCAATTACACATAGAGTTCCACGCCATCTCAAACTCTGTAAAGCCCAATTCAAAATGACCTACGGCATACTTCCCACCGGGTATCGAAAGCTTGCCAATCTCACCCTCCACTTTCACATCCTCAGTTACAATAATGCATGCACTTTGACGGACTTTTTCAATATCAGTCACTGTGGGATCATCGTGAATTACAGTAGCACTCTTTGAAACATTTGGAGTAAACAGCCCGCGCGGAAAGGCCCATTTAAAGAGTTTCTCATAAGCATGACCAATCTCATTAAAAGGCCCCATGTGCCTTACGTAGATTGCCTTCATTTCAGGCATCTCAAGAACTTCAATGTTTGTTTTCATAAAAAAGTATTGTTTTAATTCTGTTATGCAAAGGTCACCCCCTTCCGCTGAAACCGCTTTCATATTCTTGCGCAGCATTTGTCCATTCTTGCTAAAAACAGAACCATTCGAAGAATAAACCGGCTTCTCAAGTTTAACAAACTGACTTGGAGTAACTTTAAAATACCTCTTGAATGTCCGACTAAATAACGAAACACTTCCAAACCCGCAATCAAATGCAATTTCCGTAATACTTAAAGGGTCATCCTCTCTCAATTTCCATGCTGCCCGCTCTACCCTTAACCGCTGAATATAATCTATAGGTGATTCACCAATCATAAAAGTAAAGATCCGATGAAAATGAAATGGTGAAAAGTTTGCCACCTCTGCAATGGTACTTAAATCAAGATTTTGGTCAAGATGCTGATCTATATAATCCATCACCTTATTAACTCTGGCTCGATACTCAATTTTACTTCTATCCTGAATACTCATATATTGATCTGTTGGAAGAATAAAGATACTTACTACCAATGACCAAGATTGTTCTAATCTTGCCAAATATTAATCCAACAGATAAATACAACCTCCGGCACTACTATTTCTCTATCTAATTCAATATCTCTTTAGACGTTCATTCTTTTCTCAACCAACGTAATCGAGAGTGGATCAAATAAAACAAACTATTGATTATTACGTTACACTTAAAGAAATAACCGTTACAATGATCTAATATGAGAAAGCTCCAATTTCTCATATTAAGTCACGATCTGAAAAACAAAACAAAAAATATATCAGATGAAGAAAGCATTAAAAATCTCAGGAATCGTATTAGCAGTACTACTCCTAATCTTGATTATTACCCCTTTCCTGTTTAAAGGCGAAATATTAGACCTCCTAAAAAAAGAGGCAAATAAAAGTCTAAAAGCCAAAGTTGAATTCTCTGATATTAGTATAAATCTGTTCAGATCATTCCCTAACCTTTCTGTTTCAATCCCTGACTTAAAAGTCATCGGAGTCGACAAATTTGAAAAAGACACTCTCTGTGAAGTTAAAAACACAAGGATGACCATTGATCTCATGAGTCTGATCTCAGGATCTAAACCAGAAATCAGATCAATTATAATAGATAATCCAAGAATTAGCCTAATTGTCCTACCAGACTCATCCACCAATTGGGATATTGCTAAAACAACCTCTCAGTCTACTAATACTACTACTCAAGATACATCTGCTATTAAGATCACGCTAAAACACTTTGAGATCATAAATGGAACTATTAGCTACAAAGACTCCCCAAACAAGACAAATCTGCTTCTCTCGGGAATTGATTTCAACATGAAGGGAGATTTAGGCTCTGATGAGACAACCCTATCTATTAAATCCATGGCAAAGTCGTTGACCATGAACTACGGAGGTGTGGATTACATAAAACAGGCTCCTATTGAGGCTAAAACGGAGCTAAATGCCAACCTCAAAGAGATGGTATTTTCAATAAAAGAGAGTTCACTTAAGATCAATGACCTACTCCTAATGGCTGATGGAAGTTTTACAATGCTCAGCGATGGTTATGGTATGGATCTTAAGTTCAGTGCCCCTTCAACTGACTTTAAAGCCCTTCTCTCAATGATACCATCAGTTTATAGCCAATCTTTTTCGGATGTCAAAACCTCAGGCACGTTTAGTTTTAGCGCATTCACAAAAGGGGTATATAACGAGAAAGTAATGCCTGCCTTCGGCCTGGATCTCAAAGTTCCGGATGCATCATTCAAATACCCCTCCTTACCAACCAGTGTAGATAAAATAAACCTTGATCTTTCTATCAATAACCCTGATGGTATCCCTGATCACACACTTATTGACCTCCGTAAGTTTCATATGGCTATCGCAGGCAATCCTTTCGATGCCTCTTTAAAGATTCACAATCCAATCTCTGATCCAAATATCGCACTTATCGCGGTTGGAAAAGTCGACCTTACCACTCTCTCAAAGGTCATTCCTATGGAAAAGCCTATGAAAGGAAAGATCTCTGTAGATCTAAACCTTAAGGGAGCAATGTCTTCACTTGAGCAGAAAAAATATGATCAATTCAACGCCAAAGGAGCCATTGGTATCGAAGGATTCAACATTTTCAACGAAGGGCTTAAAAGAGATATCATTATAGAAAAAGCAAACCTAGCCTTTGCTCCAGAGGCACTAAATCTCTCATCATTCACCTGTTCGATTGGTAGTAGTGATATCAGTGCTAAAGGAAATATCTATAACTATTTAGGATTTTACCTGAAAGGGGAGTCTCTTAACGGTGACCTGACTATTGCCGGCAAGAAACTAGATCTAAATGAACTTTACACTCCTGATGAAACAAAAGCTGGCCAGAGTAGTCCTCAAAGCGCAAATGAAAAGCTAACTATTCCTGAGAATATCACTTTTAAAATGGCTGCCTCATACAATCAAATACTCTTCCAAAAAGTCGATATGCAAGACGCTAAAGGCAATATTGTCATTGATAAAGGAAGAATCACACTTAATAGTTTTACTTTCAATTCATTTGACGGAAAGATTACAACCAATGGCTCATTTGCCACGCCTTTTGAAAAACCCTATGAGGCTCAGTTTTCGTTAAAGATGGATCAAATCAACTTTATAAAGGCAGCAGATGCCTTCAAATCACTTGATAGTATTGCACCAATTTTAAAGAAAGTTGATGGAAAAACATCAGTCACCCTAAACTTAAAAAGCGACTTAAATAACGAATGGAGCCCTGATCTTAAATCTATTCAGTCAGATGGTCTACTGAACACCAGTGCTATAACTATCTCCGGATTAAAAGTTCTACAGATCGCAGCAGATGCTCTTAAGATGGAAAAGCTACGGCAGATCACGATCAATCCCACAAGTCTATCCTATCTTATTCAGGATGGCAAACTTCTTATTAAACCTTTTCAGATCAAGTCAGGCGATATAAATGGAACCATCGCAGGAAGTACCGATCTTGCATCAAAAGGGCTGGAGTATGTCGTAACACTAGATCTTCCCAGAAACGCACTAGGACAAGCCGCTAATGGAGTTATAAACTCATTAGCTGGTGCCTTGCAAAAACAGGGAGTAAACTACACTCCCGGTAATACGGTTTCAGTTGACCTACTTATTGGCGGAACCTTCTCTGCCCCCACTGTCAAACCACGACTTACCTCTAAAAACAAGGAAGGCTCAATCACAGAGGATCTCAAAAAGAGTGCTGAAGAGGAGTTCAACAAGAAAAAACAGGAGTTAGAAACTCAAGCCAAAGCTGAGCTGGAAAAACAAAAACAACAGGCAGAGGAACGACTAAAACAAGAACAAGAAAAACTCAAGTCTGATATCGAGAAAAAGAAAAACGATCTTCAAGCCAAAGCAAAGCGTGAAGCCGATTCCCTAAAACGTAAACTAGAAGAAGAGGCCAAGAAAAAACTAAAAAAGCTATTCTAGTCGACAAAACTTCCTTTCTTTCCCCTCTTCCCCGCCTTCGACTTCGACTTCGCTCAGGCAGCGGTGGGGGTTGTTGAGCATTGCCTTCGATTTCGCTCAGGTAGCGGCCCGGTGGTTGAGCGTTGCCTTCGATTTCGCTCAGGCAGC
>JAJTBW010000001.1 GCA_021286705.1 Sphingobacteriia bacterium | reverse complement strand
GTGAGATTTGAACTTGAAGTCTTAATCCTTATTATTCTGGAAGAGGGTTCCTCAGAGGCAGCAAAAGTTCGTGTGAGATTTGAACTTGAAGTCTTAATCCTTATTATTCTGGAAGAGGGTTCCTCAGCAGTAGCCACTGGTGCATCTTTTGAGGTTGAGCTGTTGTCTTAATCCTTATTATTCTGGAAGAGGGTTCCTCAGATATTTAAACGTTAGGTGGTAGTCCTAGCCCTGATGGGTCTTAATCCTTATTATTCTGGAAGAGGGTTCCTCAGAGCAAGCTGATGAGCTCAGCGATTAAGATGACCGAGAAGTCTTAATCCTTATTATTCTGGAAGAGGGTTCCTCAGTTTATTGAGAACGTCTAAATATAGAATATTTGAAATGTCTTAATCCTTATTATTCTGGAAGAGGGTTCCTCAGTAGATGGAATTGATCTATATGAAAAAATATGGTCGTCTTAATCCTTATTATTCTGGAAGAGGGTTCCTCAGATCTAATAAAAAACTCTTTTTAAGAGGTGGATTTATACGTCTTAATCCTTATTATTCTGGAAGAGGGTTCCTCAGGCTACCAAACTTTGCTCTTTCTTTTGAAGAGCATTATGTCTTAATCCTTATTATTCTGGAAGAGGGTTCCTCAGTTCTGTTGGGAAGCCACAAGGTATTCTCAACAGAAGTCTTAATCCTTATTATTCTGGAAGAGGGTTCCTCAGTCTATTGAAAACTTGTTAGATATCCCGGTGATTCGTCTTAATCCTTATTATTCTGGAAGAGGGTTCCTCAGTCGTCCAGAAGAGGGCAAAATCCTAACGGTTGAAGAAGTCTTAATCCTTATTATTCTGGAAGAGGGTTCCTCAGGGGCAGAGTATTTCAGATAAAACAAAAATTAGTATGTCTTAATCCTTATTATTCTGGAAGAGGGTTCCTCAGCCAACGGGAGAGAAGTTAACATTTGAGCTTTCTGATGTTGTCTTAATCCTTATTATTCTGGAAGAGGGTTCCTCAGAAGTGTAGTCAAACCATTAGTGGTCTTGACTATATTATGTCTTAATCCTTATTATTCTGGAAGAGGGTTCCTCAGTTATAAAGAAGAAACTGCTTATTATAATAGGAGTGTAGGTCTTAATCCTTATTATTCTGGAAGAGGGTTCCTCAGTATTGTAAACAATAGTTATAGACTTGACTCTCCAGAAGTCTTAATCCTTATTATTCTGGAAGAGGGTTCCTCAGCAATACTTATTTCGCTCAAGAAGTTATCTTGAACTATGTCTTAATCCTTATTATTCTGGAAGAGGGTTCCTCAGCGAGATGATTTTGGGGCCTAGCGAGAGTAAGGCGATGTCTTAATCCTTATTATTCTGGAAGAGGGTTCCTCAGAGCTATAAATCGTACACGCCGGCAGCCAGCAATCAGGTCTTAATCCTTATTATTCTGGAAGAGGGTTCCTCAGCTAGTATTAGCATCTTTCTATATTTCATTGTGGCAGGGTCTTAATCCTTATTATTCTGGAAGAGGGTTCCTCAGTTCCTACAGGATCTATGAATACCAAGAATGGTAACAGTCTTAATCCTTATTATTCTGGAAGAGGGTTCCTCAGTGATTTTGAAGACGCCTTAAAAAAGGCAGGTTTAGGTCTTAATCCTTATTATTCTGGAAGAGGGTTCCTCAGTTGTTAGAAGTTAGAGTCAACGTTGCATCTGAACGTGTCTTAATCCTTATTATTCTGGAAGAGGGTTCCTCAGTTGTTTCGCTGGATTATATTAAAAAACACAATCCAGAGTCTTAATCCTTATTATTCTGGAAGAGGGTTCCTCAGAACAGGGTTCCGACGTATCATCACTTAGATGGGCTGAGTCTTAATCCTTATTATTCTGGAAGAGGGTTCCTCAGCTATTAAAGTGCGTGCCTCTTCCTATAATCAGCCAGTCTTAATCCTTATTATTCTGGAAGAGGGTTCCTCAGGCACAAGTAGTAAGCCACTTAGTAAAAAAAGGGGTGGTCTTAATCCTTATTATTCTGGAAGAGGGTTCCTCAGTTCTCAACAGAGGAGATTGGTGCTATCTTAAAAGTAGCGGTCTTAATCCTTATTATTCTGGAAGAGGGTTCCTCAGAGCATCTTTAAACCCCAGACACAACGTTGCTAATTTAGTCTTAATCCTTATTATTCTGGAAGAGGGTTCCTCAGCGCAACTAAAGAAGTGGTTACAGCGATAAAAAACGAGTCTTAATCCTTATTATTCTGGAAGAGGGTTCCTCAGGACGACGAAGAGCATGTAAATGTTATACATGAATATGTCTTAATCCTTATTATTCTGGAAGAGGGTTCCTCAGTCTGCAACAATGCTGAAGAATTTCTCAAAGGTAGTCTTAATCCTTATTATTCTGGAAGAGGGTTCCTCAGCCTAAAATCAATTGATGTGCATGAAATCATGCCATTAGTCTTAATCCTTATTATTCTGGAAGAGGGTTCCTCAGTCGCGATAGACGCACACGAGTCTGTCGCAGATACAGCGGTCTTAATCCTTATTATTCTGGAAGAGGGTTCCTCAGAGTAAAAGTCAGAGCTTCTTCTTACAATAGAGAATTGTCTTAATCCTTATTATTCTGGAAGAGGGTTCCTCAGTAAAAAAGATGCTAGTATTAACATCTTCCTCTACTTCGTCTTAATCCTTATTATTCTGGAAGAGGGTTCCTCAGTGGCATCAGGCAGCGTTGATTGACATACTAATCAATGGGTCTTAATCCTTATTATTCTGGAAGAGGGTTCCTCAGATCTACATAAATGTGCATCATTTCTGTTGCACATAAAGTCTTAATCCTTATTATTCTGGAAGAGGGTTCCTCAGTAGATCGACTGAAAGAATAAAATCTATGTATCTTGAGTCTTAATCCTTATTATTCTGGAAGAGGGTTCCTCAGCGCAGTACCTGCTAACTATGTCTACGGCAGCTTCCAGTCTTAATCCTTATTATTCTGGAAGAGGGTTCCTCAGGCAAAGGTGAAAGTGCGCTTTGAACTCGAAGCCGCCTGTCTTAATCCTTATTATTCTGGAAGAGGGTTCCTCAGCCCACAATTGGATATTCAGGATGAGACCTTAGTTATTGGTCTTAATCCTTATTATTCTGGAAGAGGGTTCCTCAGTTGGTACTGGTTATGTTAAAGGTATCCTAACTGGTGAAGTCTTAATCCTTATTATTCTGGAAGAGGGTTCCTCAGTATAGCAGCTACTAATTCTGGACTAACAAATATAGTTAGTCTTAATCCTTATTATTCTGGAAGAGGGTTCCTCAGCAAACTTTGCTCTTTCTTTTGAAGAGCATTATGTGAAGTCTTAATCCTTATTATTCTGGAAGAGGGTTCCTCAGTTTAGGTGCAGGATACCGAAAAGGTATCTTGTCCGGGTCTTAATCCTTATTATTCTGGAAGAGGGTTCCTCAGCTAGTAAAGAGATTAGCTATTCTAAAATGGCTGATGTCTTAATCCTTATTATTCTGGAAGAGGGTTCCTCAGAGCGCTAAGAAGGCTAGTAGCCGAACTGTTAAATGTCTTAATCCTTATTATTCTGGAAGAGGGTTCCTCAGTTCTTTAAAACAAACACAGATATGACAAGAATAGCCGACGAGTCTTAATCCTTATTATTCTGGAAGAGGGTTCCTCAGGATGGACAAAAAGTTTTACGTTTACGTAGGTCAAAGTCTTAATCCTTATTATTCTGGAAGAGGGTTCCTCAGGCTCTCCTTAACACACACAAACATGACACAAGTAACGTCTTAATCCTTATTATTCTGGAAGAGGGTTCCTCAGCAATGTAGCAGATTGTGTAAGAGAAAATAGACTAATAGTCTTAATCCTTATTATTCTGGAAGAGGGTTCCTCAGTTATACTACCTACAATTACCTCGCAGATTTCAACCCGTCTTAATCCTTATTATTCTGGAAGAGGGTTCCTCAGGTTGCTGAATCCTGCTGAATAAAAAAAGGGGTTAATTGTCTTAATCCTTATTATTCTGGAAGAGGGTTCCTCAGAAATACAAAAACTATACATAAATATCTGTTTGGAGGTCTTAATCCTTATTATTCTGGAAGAGGGTTCCTCAGACCTTGATATTCATCTCAATAAACTGAAAACTGGGCGTCTTAATCCTTATTATTCTGGAAGAGGGTTCCTCAGTATCTTAACAAACTTTGGTAAATACCAGTACAACGAGAGTCTTAATCCTTATTATTCTGGAAGAGGGTTCCTCAGTCCATAAACTCCTATTATAAACACAATGTAAAAGATGGTCTTAATCCTTATTATTCTGGAAGAGGGTTCCTCAGTTGAGTTTCTTAAACGGTTAATCAATGAGTTATGAGTCTTAATCCTTATTATTCTGGAAGAGGGTTCCTCAGCCGGATCACAGATAATGAAACGCATATCTGTTAGCGGTCTTAATCCTTATTATTCTGGAAGAGGGTTCCTCAGAAAAGGAAAAAGAACAATTAACTAAATTAGTGGCGGTCTTAATCCTTATTATTCTGGAAGAGGGTTCCTCAGTCTTTTGAAGTCCTTTGTGAAGACTATGAGAATAGTAGGTCTTAATCCTTATTATTCTGGAAGAGGGTTCCTCAGTTTTAGGTGTAAAATGCAAAATAACAATCCAAAAAAGTCTTAATCCTTATTATTCTGGAAGAGGGTTCCTCAGTTTTCCGCCAAGCTATTCAAAGATTCATTGTAAATAATGTCTTAATCCTTATTATTCTGGAAGAGGGTTCCTCAGTACATTGGATAAAGAAGTATGTGAAATAATAGGTAAGTCTTAATCCTTATTATTCTGGAAGAGGGTTCCTCAGCGGTCAAAAATTCGTGGCAAAATACGGCAAGGAATGGTCTTAATCCTTATTATTCTGGAAGAGGGTTCCTCAGCATATTAAAGGGATCCCTTACAAGGGAATATGATGAGTCTTAATCCTTATTATTCTGGAAGAGGGTTCCTCAGCTTTTAGAAGTGCTTCTGGATCAGTACGAAAACAACAGGTCTTAATCCTTATTATTCTGGAAGAGGGTTCCTCAGGAACCAAGGCTTACAAGTTCGCCAAACAAGCGGTGTCTTAATCCTTATTATTCTGGAAGAGGGTTCCTCAGTGTCGTCAATCTGTCAGGCAGGCGCCTTATCGGTGCAGGTCTTAATCCTTATTATTCTGGAAGAGGGTTCCTCAGCGCTAAGTTGAATTACGAAAAGCGTAAATACCCCAATGTCTTAATCCTTATTATTCTGGAAGAGGGTTCCTCAGTCTTATTAGAAGAGGGTTATGAAGAAGTCTACGAGGGTCTTAATCCTTATTATTCTGGAAGAGGGTTCCTCAGTAGAAACCAATTTTACTGATCCTAATCCAAGTGGTTTGTCTTAATCCTTATTATTCTGGAAGAGGGTTCCTCAGCTGGAATGTTTAGTACTTTATCGAGGAGTGAAATGGTCTTAATCCTTATTATTCTGGAAGAGGGTTCCTCAGCACAACAATCCAAACAATTATACATTTCTGAGGTTGTCTTAATCCTTATTATTCTGGAAGAGGGTTCCTCAGTAAACAAGAATATTCTCCTAAAGAGTTTTCTGAAGAAGTCTTAATCCTTATTATTCTGGAAGAGGGTTCCTCAGCCTGGGTCTGATTCAGCCATAATCAGTAAGAGAACTGTCTTAATCCTTATTATTCTGGAAGAGGGTTCCTCAGCTATTGGAATTAATTTTAACTGATGGTGTAATTGAGTCTTAATCCTTATTATTCTGGAAGAGGGTTCCTCAGTTAGGTGTAAAATGCAACAATCCAAAATAACAATAACAGTCTTAATCCTTATTATTCTGGAAGAGGGTTCCTCAGTACTAAAAAAAGATCCTAAAATTAGTATTTACCTTTAGTCTTAATCCTTATTATTCTGGAAGAGGGTTCCTCAGTTATTATAAAGCTTATAAAGAAGAAACTACCTACAGTCTTAATCCTTATTATTCTGGAAGAGGGTTCCTCAGATCTCCAATTGGGTTGCAGCCAAAATTCTATACATAGTCTTAATCCTTATTATTCTGGAAGAGGGTTCCTCAGTGAAATGTGAAGATTATGAAAACAGTACTTCATATACAGTCTTAATCCTTATTATTCTGGAAGAGGGTTCCTCAGAAATTATCCAGTAGTATCAAAATCTTACGTAATGTCTTAATCCTTATTATTCTGGAAGAGGGTTCCTCAGAGAGGCTGGCAGTGTTAAAGTACGTGCCTCTTCCTGTCTTAATCCTTATTATTCTGGAAGAGGGTTCCTCAGGAGATGGTATGTAGATATGCATACCAACTTCATCTTTGAGTCTTAATCCTTATTATTCTGGAAGAGGGTTCCTCAGAGAAAGACGGATTGGCATATGTATATAGAAAACTTAGTCTTAATCCTTATTATTCTGGAAGAGGGTTCCTCAGCCTTATGAAATATCCAGACAAAGCACTTAAGTTGCTACGTCTTAATCCTTATTATTCTGGAAGAGGGTTCCTCAGCGATCCTACTAAACGTTGTGGAGACGATATAATAGCATGTCTTAATCCTTATTATTCTGGAAGAGGGTTCCTCAGGACAAAATGATTAAACTAATTATCGCCCTTGTTATGTCTTAATCCTTATTATTCTGGAAGAGGGTTCCTCAGGAGTAAAGGACGATTCAGAGAACACATTCGCCATTGGTCTTAATCCTTATTATTCTGGAAGAGGGTTCCTCAGTGTAAAAAGTTTACACGATCTACCTCTCCCAAAGGTCGTCTTAATCCTTATTATTCTGGAAGAGGGTTCCTCAGCACTGAGGATGCAGCTATTAATTCAGCATGTGAAGAGTCTTAATCCTTATTATTCTGGAAGAGGGTTCCTCAGAGATTTAAAATAACCCGGAGGGGCTTCGGCTCCTCGTCTTAATCCTTATTATTCTGGAAGAGGGTTCCTCAGTGCTTGTAAATTAGTTAATTGAGAGTGTACATGAGTGTGTCTTAATCCTTATTATTCTGGAAGAGGGTTCCTCAGTAGAGGCTGGCACTGTGAAAGTGCGTGCTAGTTCCGTCTTAATCCTTATTATTCTGGAAGAGGGTTCCTCAGATGAAGAAAAGGAAAGCTTACAAAAAGTAGTAAGCTGTCTTAATCCTTATTATTCTGGAAGAGGGTTCCTCAGGTTAGACAAAGATTATGTAAAGCAGTTATTCAACAGGGTCTTAATCCTTATTATTCTGGAAGAGGGTTCCTCAGGGGGATTATTGGAATATCTCCGTTGCAACAGGTGCTGTCTTAATCCTTATTATTCTGGAAGAGGGTTCCTCAGACCCCGGAAACGCAGCCGGCCTATACGTTGCTATCATGTCTTAATCCTTATTATTCTGGAAGAGGGTTCCTCAGGCGATCCAACTATTGCGATGCCATCCGGCTACGTCGAAGTCTTAATCCTTATTATTCTGGAAGAGGGTTCCTCAGATTTAAAAAATGCAACGCTATCGCAAGATACAAACAGGTCTTAATCCTTATTATTCTGGAAGAGGGTTCCTCAGGTTTCAATATTGTAATTATACTAAGCAAGTATATCAAGTCTTAATCCTTATTATTCTGGAAGAGGGTTCCTCAGACTTGAAGTGGAACTCCTGAATGCAGAATAAGAAAAAGGGTCTTAATCCTTATTATTCTGGAAGAGGGTTCCTCAGTAGAATTGTTATGAAAGTACAAGTTATTCCTGTTGGTCTTAATCCTTATTATTCTGGAAGAGGGTTCCTCAGAATCTTAATGAATTTAAAGACGATTGCCTTTGGTTAGTGTCTTAATCCTTATTATTCTGGAAGAGGGTTCCTCAGAAATCAGGAGATTATTGGAACATCAGTGTTGCAACTGGGTCTTAATCCTTATTATTCTGGAAGAGGGTTCCTCAGCTACCAAGAAAGATCCTAAAGTTAGTATTTTCCTCGTCTTAATCCTTATTATTCTGGAAGAGGGTTCCTCAGGTTTGTTTTCTTTATTGTAAGCCAGATTGTCAGGAGTCTTAATCCTTATTATTCTGGAAGAGGGTTCCTCAGTCTTTTGTTGTGTACACTACAACAACAACTGTAACTGTCTTAATCCTTATTATTCTGGAAGAGGGTTCCTCAGGAAAGTTATTCCTGTTGGGAAATTCCCAACTAAGAGTCTTAATCCTTATTATTCTGGAAGAGGGTTCCTCAGTTTCTTATATTTCGTTGAAGCAGGCACTATAAAAGTGGTCTTAATCCTTATTATTCTGGAAGAGGGTTCCTCAGAACTAAAAAGGATGCTAGTATTAGCATCTATCTTTACTTGTCTTAATCCTTATTATTCTGGAAGAGGGTTCCTCAGAATGCCAAGATTCACGGAAGAGCTTTTATTCGTTGTCTTAATCCTTATTATTCTGGAAGAGGGTTCCTCAGCTTTAAATAACTTCAACAAACATTCAGCGTAAATGAAGTCTTAATCCTTATTATTCTGGAAGAGGGTTCCTCAGCATTTTCCTCTACTTCGTAGAGGCTGGTAGTGTTAAGGGTCTTAATCCTTATTATTCTGGAAGAGGGTTCCTCAGATGACT
The DNA here is from genome assembly GCA_021286705.1 of Sphingobacteriia bacterium. Lineage (GTDB taxonomy): Bacteria > Bacteroidota > Bacteroidia > Bacteroidales > TTA-H9 > JAJTBW01. The sequence goes on along the minus strand of JAJTBW010000001.1, from coordinate 67,183 downwards.
AAAGAAGAAATAATTGAAGGTAATAAACTGTCTTAATCCTTATTATTCTGGAAGAGGGTTCCTCAGTTTGGCTGAATTTAAAGCAAAAGAAGGGGTTCAGACGTCTTAATCCTTATTATTCTGGAAGAGGGTTCCTCAGATCCACATATAGGATTATAAGATACCTCTTGCAGAGTCTTAATCCTTATTATTCTGGAAGAGGGTTCCTCAGATATAGTTATAATCACCAAAGAAAAAATAAAGAAGGTGTCTTAATCCTTATTATTCTGGAAGAGGGTTCCTCAGGTGTTGTTTCTTTGGCTGAATTTAAAGCAAAAGAAGGGGTCTTAATCCTTATTATTCTGGAAGAGGGTTCCTCAGCTTTAAGCCTCGCTGAAGGTACTGACATTAAAGCTCCGTCTTAATCCTTATTATTCTGGAAGAGGGTTCCTCAGGCAATAAATAATACTGAAGCGCAAAATAAAGAGGGTGTCTTAATCCTTATTATTCTGGAAGAGGGTTCCTCAGCTCACAACTGTGCCCAAGAGTTGAGATTCATAACAAGTCTTAATCCTTATTATTCTGGAAGAGGGTTCCTCAGAATCTTCTCCAACTGAAGCAAAAGTGTTATTCAGTCTTAATCCTTATTATTCTGGAAGAGGGTTCCTCAGTTAAAGATTTCGGAACCAAACCTAGCTCTCTCGTTCAGTCTTAATCCTTATTATTCTGGAAGAGGGTTCCTCAGCTAACTTAGTACAATCTTTAGAACAATTATTTAGTGTCTTAATCCTTATTATTCTGGAAGAGGGTTCCTCAGCTGTCGCTGATACAGCGGCAGAAAACTTGCTAGAAGGTCTTAATCCTTATTATTCTGGAAGAGGGTTCCTCAGATGTCTCTTCGAGAGTCCAGATGTAACAAGGAACATAGAGTCTTAATCCTTATTATTCTGGAAGAGGGTTCCTCAGTTTATGTCTCTTCGAGAGTCCAGATGTAACAAGGAAGTCTTAATCCTTATTATTCTGGAAGAGGGTTCCTCAGGATTAAGTATGATATGGATAGAACGACTAGTGCGGAGTCTTAATCCTTATTATTCTGGAAGAGGGTTCCTCAGTAGAGAAGTAATATTCCAACTCGAACAGCGTGATAATAGTCTTAATCCTTATTATTCTGGAAGAGGGTTCCTCAGCAATTATTGAGTTTCCAAATTATCAAGTAAGTAATTTGTCTTAATCCTTATTATTCTGGAAGAGGGTTCCTCAGAGCACCCATTGCATCTACTTTACTTTCAATACCATAAGAACAAAAAGATCTAAAAAAAATCACTCTGTACCTCATTTTTTTGGGATTGCAAAAGTATACTAATTCCACCTAATAACAAAGGTACTAAAAAAACAGAGTTCCAGGTTTATCATAATAGGCTTTTATATTCACATCTTTCCCTATCAACTCCATGCTTGTCAACTCATCGCTAGAAACCGGGATTAGCACTATACTATCTTCATTTTCATAGATCTCATTCACCTTTCTCAAAGTATCGCCTACTTTATTAAACTCATTTCGATCTGCTTTGCCAAGAAAGACCGACTTCTGGACTCTTAAATATCCCTTTTTCTCCAAGTACTTTGAAACATATCGGCGAACTTTATCATTTTCAATATCATACATCACAAAGAAAACCATATCTGTTGACTTCCTCCTTTCTCTTACGATACCTAATAACTTTTGACATCGCTCTTCTAAAGAAATTAACTCCTCCTGTTCTTGAATAATCGGAGGACTAATACCAATACCTGCCTTCTTTAAAGCAAGTACCTTCCGAACAAAAGTCAATTCGCTACTCTTCTTCATAAAAAAACACAAATCAACTCCGATGTATCAACAGATCTTCAAGCAATTCCTTACATAACTGTGCAAACTCCGGATTTGTCCCTGTCTTAGTTGTTGAAACAACCGAGAAACCCTTCTTGCCATAAAATACATTTACCTCAGCCTTTACGGTCTCCATTTCAAATTTCACCTTCTTGCCATATTGGATAGATTCACTAGACACGACCTTAATCGGGGTACTCTCCAATCTAACCTTAATCATTTCTTCAAGCCCCTTAAGTTCTTCTGGAACAAACACATCCTTCTCAATCGGCCTAGCCTTAGGTAGGAGCATGGATCTTATTTCCTTTAATGTATCAGCTGATGCACTTACTTTTGCCTCACGTTCCTCCTTCTTTTCCTCCTTGACATCGTTTCTAATTTCTTTCAATAAAGCATCTACCTGACTTATCTCTTCCAAATTAAGGTAATTCGATATTTTTATTGGAGTGACTGCCTCATTTAACCATGCATCTCTATCATAACTATAAAAACAAGCTCTAGTAACATCACTTGTCCGCTCATCTACTACTTGATCTAAACCATATTCTATAGAAAAGCTCTTTGCGAATAGTTTATAAAACAGCCTATATACACCAGGATCATAACATTTTTCATCTAATTTAAACAACACTTTTAATCCATCTCCACTCGGCGATTCAAAAAGCATCAAGATTCTGGAATCCTCTCGCATCTTCGCCTTGAAATCTTTTATTTCAATATTTTTACTGTTTAGATGGTCAAAATCGAGGATAAAACACTCAATGGATGCAAAACTGGAGGTCTTCCTGATAGCAGGATGATAACTGCCACAAACCACATAGGGCAAGGTTGTCTTTAGCTGACGATACCTCACCTGATCCAAGGTACTCACTATGCGTAATTGATCTATTCGTTGTATAAGCTCCTCTGTAGGATTGACAATAGATCTAAAAAAGTGAGTTAATTCAATCGGTTGTAACGGGTCACCACTGGCCGTTATATTTTTTCCACGCATTAACATATTACCACTTCCCTTTTAAAAAATACTGAGCTAGATTCTGACAATACAATTCCAAATGCGTAAGTCGCGTTCTTTCAAGTCCTTTAATGAGTATAACTTCATCAAAATAGTCATTGATCGATTGAATAAGAATTCTTCTTCCAAGAATCTCCAACCAAACGGAACCATCAGGGCGCCTACTATAGCACTCCTCCCCGATAGCCTTCTGTTTACATAAATTAAAAACAACATAATCCACCCAGACTCTATATAACTCTATCACATCAAAGACCAACACTGGCCTGTTATAATCGTCACGATGAAAAACACCTACATAAGGATCAATCCCTGCTCTGATCATTGCACCCTCTATCTTGCCATACAATATCCCATAACCATAATTTAATAATGCATTGAACAAATCAACAGCAGGATTTTGACTCCTTCCTTGAAACTTATACTCTTCTGGCAAAAACGTTGATAACGTCTCAAAATATATCTTTCCTGCAGCACCTTCCCAGCCCCTTAACGAGGAAGCTACGTCCTGAACAATCCCACCATTAAGACCTTCAATCTTAACCGAATAGTCTTTTATCCGATTCAATAATCTATTGAAAGAGACATCATTTAATCGATCAACAGGGCAACTACTATAAAGCAAAGCAATCTGATTCTCTAACTTCTGGCGTATAACATCCTTTATCCATTCTACAGCCATCTCATTGAAGGTAAAATCTAACTGCTTTCTTCTTATTGTACTGATTGAACCATATTTTGAACTCCAGATGCGCCCTTTTGGCATCCCCTTTTTATCAATAAACAGTACATCTATCTCATTATCGATAGCAAGCAGTGCGGCATCAGAAGTTATTCTTGCCCCTTTACTTATAGAAATGCATTTGATTTCTGAAGGATGAATCAATTGTTTACCATCAGCATGTGACACTGCAAATTGGTCATTCTCCCTCGATAAAGTTGTACCAAAACTATTTAATATTAGCTCCATAACAAATATTTATTTCAATCATAAGTACTCTTTTACACTCAAAACATAACTCAAGACAAATTCTTTAAATACTCTTCAAACAATCTTTCACACGAAACACATGAACATCTAAATCACCTCTCCACTTCCCCTCCTCTTCCTCTCCCTTCTAACACCATCACTATTGGATTAAGAAGGAAAAGAAAAGAGGAGGATCAATAGCTCTTATATCTCTAGATGAAAAAAATTAACTAAAAACCAATAAAACAAGGAAGCAACAACGTATTTAATCAAATAGTATAAAATATATACGCTTAATGACCACAAAGCTTCTAACAATCACAACAGAGGAACTTCGATAGTGCTATTCATCGAATTTTGGAAATACTCGAAACTGAACAAATTTAAACTCACTAAGTTTAATTCCATTCTCTTCGATAACATCCCGCTTGGTCGTGCTAGCTACACATTGAAATCCTTCCCGCTGAAGCTTTGCTATCACCATAAATGTAAATGTTAATTCGCCCATAACATGAATAAATACAGTGCCCTCTTTCTCCAGTTTTGCAATTTCTTGAACCTTTTTGACATAATCATTTACGACAGGGATTAGATCATTAACACCTGCTTCGGGTGGAATCATCGGACTTAATAAATCAACCACACGACTCCACTTGCTCTTGGCAGTATTTAACTGATCTAATCCCCAACTAGTACATGAATGATTTGATATATTGATTAGCATTAATCTCTCTTTGATTGTGAAAAATCTTTTATGCTTTTTTCATTGATAGAATTAGCAAAATAACTTTTGTCTAATACTTTTATTCCAAAAACCTTCGCTTTCTCCATATTTTCCTCGCTTACAGAAGACAATGTACATAAAACTGAAGTAACACTCAGTCCAAAATATTTCCTCAGAGCACTTTGCATATATACAGTTCTATTATAGTCATACGTCTTATCCATTCCGCCACTTTTACATTCGATAACATATAGCTTCGAATTAAGAATGAATATAACGTCAAGGTCATTAGAAGTAAAATACTTAGCCTTAAATTCATCACCAGCTTTAGGTGATAATTGCACTCCAATTTTCACAAAATCTTCTAAGTCATAACCCACAGGAACTAATCCCTCCTTCTCAAACATACTGCAAACTAAATAGTATACATATTCTTCATACCAACCACCCGTGATAAAATCCACCGTCTTCTTCCCAATCATTTCATCAGGTGAGAACCCAAAACTAGTTAATATCTCATCTATCTCATCTGCTTCCGGCAAAACAGAATAATCCAATTTGTCCTTTTTAAATCGATATACAGAATCATCTGCTCTAAACAGTAATCTTAACCGCTCACTCTTGGCTCTTAGCTCCTCATTTACCAAAAACTCACCTAATAGTCGCTCCAACTCCTCAAATGTAAATGCCCGAGGAGAGTTAAGTGGTTGCTTAAAGGAAACACGTTTATCAGTCTTATGCAAACCACAGGCACCTAAATAGGTCTCGATACTCAGCAATGAGTTAACTGTCTTCTTATACAATGGGTTATTAGGAATAACGTATGTTTCATTATGAATTGGCAAATAGTAGATATTCTCTGTTTTTCCCTTAAAAAATTCATTCACAGCGATAGACATCAGCTTATTTCCACCTGTAATATTAACAATAATCTCATCAAACTCCTTATAATAATCCTCCATCTGCTCAGATCCGAGCTTAGCCATAATATCATTATAATCATCAGCCAAAACCTCTGTCACCACAACATTAACAGGATCCAAATTAGCTGCCTTTTTTAACCATAAACTTCGCCGTCCTGTCTCAGCATCCTCCATTTTTCGAGTTGTAATAAACAGATGATGCTTCGCCTCGGGAAATGAATTTATAGAAAGCAAAACTGGAATGGTCTGCTCGCTAATTAAATTAACCAAAAGTTTTTTCATAACTAAAAGTTTTTTACTAAATAATTTATTCGTTTACTAAAATTTTCATCGTTAATAAATTCATATCTATCAATTAAATGATGAATATCAAGAATTTTCATTCTGTCTTGAAGTGTTCTGTTAAAGTCCTCACCACCAGAACGAAGATCTGTTAAGGTAGCTAATACACATTGAGTACGTATACCAAGTAACTTATTAACAGCAGCAAGCTTATACAAGTATTGACCTAACGGCTTGTCGTCGGCCACACTAACCTTTGGACGACTGCTTTCAAGTGGGTTAATATTATATACGCCTCTTGATGTAACATTCGCTTTAGCTTCTATAATATACAGATCACTCTTATATACAAATGCTACATCTAACTCATTAACTACTCTACCAGTCTCTTGATCAGCTATCAGTTCAACATCTAAATAGATCTCATCATCGCCTAAATTCAAGTGCTTTTTTATAGAATAATACAAATATTCCTCAAACCAGCCCCCTTCATAGTACTTCTTGAACTCGACATAATCACTTTTATTGGACTCCAAATAATTCAGCACTCTTCTTCTATTAAATTTATATTTTTGGTGTAACCGCATGATCATTTCCGCCTCCTTAAAGTTAGCGATACAATTCTCAGAATGGTTAAAACCAATGCCGTATGAGTTCAAATACTCAGATACATTTAGATTCCTTCTAATAGAAAATGACGCATCTGGGTCATTGAAACATGTGAATAAATCACCACCCACCGGACTATAATAAAAACGACACCCACCATGATCTCTAAAAGCATCATAAACAGCCATAGCCATAATCTTATTACCTCCAGTTAAATTCACAAGAAGCCTCTGGCCATCACTTTTAATCTCACTTAATAAAGAATAGGCATCCAGATAATCTGTATTAGATATAACTATTCTCTTTATTTCACAGGTTAAGTTAAGTACGTTTATTAGATTATCTGTAACTCCACTTCGCTCCATCTTTGTGGTCGTAAAAAGCACGACTTCATCAATTTCCAAGTCAAGATTTCTACAAAACAATAGATTTGACACTGGTTGATCTGAGACCAAAAGCATCACAACATTTCGAATGAGAGATTTATCCTTCATAAAATCAACTAAAAGAAAAACATAAAGCTTTGATCAGCATCTATAGAAAACTGAAGTTTTCTATAGATGCTGATCATATAACGAACAGACAGAAAACATTTAAAAGAACCCTATGGATTGGAGATCAATTGAAACATCTTATAAGCAGGTTTCTCTCCTATTAGCTTTTGCAATCGAAGCCAAGATCGACCTTTCTCGAAGCCACCTTTTCTTGTTTCTTTTAAAAATTCCTTGTCGGTTTTATTGAAAGACTCAATGACTTGTATGATTATACCATGTTGATCTTCTGGAATAACCTCTAGCTGTAACTTCTTTTTATAGTCATCACACTTATCCAAAAATCGGCTAAACGAAGGTGAATTAAGAAAAAGAGCCAGCCCTTGTTCAAGGTATTCCTGTTTTTTATTATCTAATCGATCTTGTTCGGCAAGCTTACGTTGCATCTCTTGCTCCTCAATCATACGCTTCTCAGCTTCCCGAGCCTCCTCTTCCATTTTTTCCTGATTAGCTTTTTCACGAGCTAAATAAGAATCCAACGGACTAACTCTTGAAGTCCCGCCTTTAAATACAGAGGTAAAAGGATGTAGGAAATCGTTTTGCTTTTTAATCTTCAGAAATTCATTTGCTCCAGCATTGCCTCCACCAAGGTTAAGATAGTTAAGTTGATCAGAATTTTCCTTATTAACCCGCTTGGGGTCGGCCATCGCAAATAACTCTTCAATCTGCTCTGTTGAAAACCACTTACCCAACCTCTTAGTTGCTAAGAACTCATTCATTTTCTTCTCAAAGGCTACCAGATAACCATCAATATCTAGACTATTCTCATCAAAAACCTTCAACTTGGATTCAATCTTTACTTTTCCATAGCCATAAGGTTTTGCCATCCCTAAAGAGTGACGGTACTCTGGATTGTTGTGAAAAGTTATTGCAGATAACAAACATCCCAATTCTATCGGACGTAAATTATGAAAAGTAATCTTTCCCGAAAACTTCGCCCCCTTTTCAACAGGAACGAAGGTCGTATCCATTTTATCTCCGATTTTAGGTAATAGTTGAACACTCTCCTTTAAGGGATATCGCTTCCAGCCACTAATCACGCCATTATCATAAGTCTGGTAATACTTTCCTTTATCCGGATCCACCTCCCGTTGCCTAATATAAATGGGATAATAAGACGCTTTAGGTCCCGCCAAACATCCTGTAATCTGATCCGCCAGAGTAATAGAATTTGCCTCAGCAAAGGCATGCCCAAAATGAACCCTTGATTTTAAGGACCCATTTATTTTCTCAACAACCTTCTTATTCCTTTCTAGTTTAACTTTCTTAAGTTCAGTAAATCCAAAAACAGCCTCAGCTAAATCAATTCCATTGGGCTCTTGAAACTCATCGACTAACTGTGAGACCCCTTTTATATATGGAAGGCGATACATAAATGCCAATCCAAAGTCTTTAACTTTCTTAGCCTCTTCTGACTCTTCTGATTCGAAACGAAAAAAAACAGGATACCTATTACCCTCTTTTATCTTGGATAGACAATAAAGCCAATCTTCAGAATCATCCATAAAGAAGTTGTATTGATTAAAGACCTCTCTCGAAATCTTATAGTCTGAACCAAGCTCATCTTCAAAAATCACAAACTCGTTAAATTTTCCTTTGCTATCTTTATTTCTAGGAAAATCCCATCTATCTGGCTGGCCAGTAAATACTATTTCACCACGACTCCCTTTTCCATCCTCGTAAGTAGCTTTTCTATTGGCTTCATCTTTTACAAAAGAGCCTTTCAAATATTTGCTCAATCCATTTTTTTCAATGAGTTTATATTTAAATTTAGCCATCTTAGGATTTAAGCGGTCTATAGGCTTTGACAAATCCTTGCCTTTTACTTTGGAAAAATGATTCTCAAATAACTCAGAACCAAAAATTTTATCAAGCTCTTTATGACTAATTCTATATGGATGTCCGCAATCTTTAATTACATAAGAATTATCATTCATAGACAACCACCCACAGCGAATTTCCTTTTGTTCCGTAATATTCTTAAGAGGATAAATATTACTCCTATTATTTGCTAACATGTCTCTTCTGGCAAAACGCATTCTTGGATCAGTTGGCATCTTACTAAAGCTTATAATCTCAAAAATATTGCGAATCATTCCTTTGAGACTTGAGCCAGGAATAAAATACTGACCATTAAAATTCCAAAAACTATTAGAGACAAAATCCCCAGATTTATTCTCAGATTTTAACTCATTAACCGAGAAACCATTTCTAATATAGATAGGACTCTCCGCCTCGATAGTCAACTCTATTTGGCCGCTCAAACCATCGCTGAAAGGAATATCTTGAGAAACTTGTTCTGCCCAATCAGGATAGTAGACATGTTGATTTAATGGGACAAAATTAAAAGGTGCTTTCATTAAAACCATGACTAATCTTTTTTAAGTTCTACAAAATACTGATACTTTGGTCTGTAAGTAGGCCAATTACAACAATTTTCATCACTCTCAGCAATCCAAACCTGTCTAAAAACAATCTCTTTAAAACCAGGCAATTTATGAGGAATATAGGTTAAATCATTAAATTGCAAAGCTCTATCTTCAGAAATATCCTTATGATTGAATTCCATTATAAACTGCGTAGATCCTACCTGTTTAATGGATACAGAAGTTAAATTATCCTTTGACATCAGATTTCCTTCTACAATAAATGTATTATCTCTACTCATGAGTTTTCCCGATAGAAAACCATCAATCACCTCAGGAAATTCACAGTCGGCAAACCATAAATAACCATGATACTCTTTGTTTGGTAACGTTTCTAACGTATTATGTTGCTTATAATGAATCATAACTAATTTCAGTTTTATTTTTGAACAATTTTCCACTAAACATGCCATGACCAAGCATTGTTCTTCCACCTAAAGGAAGAATACCGTTAACAATATCAAGCAACGCCTTTTCAAAACACTTTATATAATCAGAATGAATATTCTTATTTACTGCCATCGTTAAATCAAACTCACCACCAATGCCAGCGACCTTTTCATTGAATAGTGCTCCAGCGTAAGAGCCTTGAGTAAATCTATCGATCCGTACATGGTTAAAGACCTTAAAATCCTCACACTTTGCATCGAGGTAGAGATCATTAAAAATGACATTACCACGATTCTTTTGATACCGATTCTTGTCTTTATCATCACAGGGATTTTCAGAATAGCCAAATAGACCTCTAACAGCCGGATTGAAGTTTATAAATAACTCAGAAGAAGTAAGTGATGAACTATTAAAATGCTCACGATCAATCAGCGTTTTAAAATAAGATTCATCCTTTACTAGCTCAGTAATTAGATTCGAAGAATGGATATTTTCAGCAAAAATTCCCTTTAATTTGTTATAATGGAAAGCAACCCTATGAGAGATCGCCCCTTTTATGGATGTCGCAGGAATAAGCACCTGATTCTTTTTAAAATCAGGAATAAGCCCATCCCACACAACTATATCCTCCATAACCTGATTAATATCGGCATCAGAGGAGGCAAAACCTGAACTAAACAAGAAAAAATTATCAGCTTTAATTCTCAAAACATACTCATCTGTCTCCTGGGTTGATTCAACTAAATCAATTGGATTAAAGTAATTTACCGGATAATTGAGGGAAGCCTTCTTATCCAGATACAAATCAACATCTGTTTTCTTGGTAAAATCATAGGTGTATGCAGAAGCAGAAACAACCGATAAAGCACCAAAACCTTTACGTGTTCCAGACCCAATTCTAAATCTATCTTGTTTTAACAAGTTTAGCAAAGACAACCAATCTTCCTCGTTAATATCGATCGCTTCAACCTCAAAACAGAACCTCGTACCTTTAAACAATACCTCTTCATCATATTTACCAGCATCCTTAGCTACCCCTTTATGATCAATAGAGACATGTTGACGTATAGGTAGGTGTTTGAATACTTCAGCGAATTTATCCGTTTTTATCTCTTCTGAATGCTCAAAACCCTCATAAACAACACCCTTTGATCCAACAAAATGGGCGTTGGTGAAGAATATTCTAGACCCTTCTCCATTATTATTACTTTGATAACCGAAAAGATAATTCTCCTTTTCACTACCATTAGTTGCACTGTACTCATGTCTGAAAACACCAGCCAATGCAGACCCAGGTATAATGGGGAGTCCGTTTACATCACGAGCAATTAACTTGTCAATTGTTAACCCCTCCTCTCCGGAACCGACAACTAAAGGAGTTGCTGCTTCAACAACGATCCTTGCTATATATCTCAAATTATTCTTACTCATAATTTTCTCTATTTGATTTCTTTGCCATTTCTGAAGCTAGAAGAACAGTATATTCATTTAAATTAAGCGTCCCTTTTACTTCTAGCAGATTTTTCTTCAGTTTATCGCACCTACCATACTCTTTCCAGTCATTTGCAGCAATTCCATGGGTTAAATAAGCGTTACTATTATTGAATAACTGATTCATTAATTCATCTGCATCTTTACTTGACTCAGCAATACTTCTTATCGCACCCCACTGACTCTTCGTGATCCCTCTAAATTCATTAGCTTTAGTGACAAATTCATTTACAGCATTTGTAATATAAAAACTATCCCCGATTTCTGACTTTTTAGTCCGTAAGTAAGCTAACAAAGCCTGATCAAAACGATTCGCTTCACCAGCAGCATAATCTTGCAGTAAATCAGGTTCTTGAGTTTTCCCAAGTTTCAACTCAAATTCACAAGTTTTCTCATCATACTTAAGGAACCAAGGATTCAAGTAAACCTGCCCCAACCCTTCATTCAAATACTCTCCAACAAATGCCCTGTTAGGTAGATTAGAAGGTGTTTCTCCGGTAAGTACAAAGACCGAGCCTTTTGAAATGCAAAGTCGCTCCTGGTCTCTATTCTTTCGATGTTGATTATATGGAGAATAACTAGAAGTTCTAATCTGAGAACGCTTCCAGTCTATCTTCATATTTTTAAATCCTAGCTGTTCAACGGTTGGCGTAAACGTAGGGGAACCGAACTCATTGAAAAAACAAAGATTAGAATCAGCATAAATAAATAGATCCTTAAAAAGCTCTGCCTTTACTTCTAGGGGCTTAATCTCATCAATTTGCACAAGCCCATATTGAGCAGAACGACTTTTCCCAATATGATGCACTCCAATTAAAGCCTTTACAATTTTATCAGAAAGATGCTCAACACTTGAATCAATATCGATCCTAAAACACCAGGTCGTTCCAGCTGCAATAGACTCAAAACCAAAGATACTCCCTTCCTTTGCTCTTCTGGTCTCACGGTCTTGAGCCGACTTTAAGGCGAATTGCTTCTCGATTTCCACTTTTATAGCATCATTGCCATTTAAAACAAAATAACCATCTCGCATTTGCTTAAATTGCAGACCCTTTGCAAGATTGTCAGCCATCTGCTCCTTATTACATGCTGCGCTAAAAGTCAAAACACCACTCTTCCCTTCTGACTTTGGGGCTGACCAAAGTAAAGGCGTCTTAAATGAGCGTTGACCATTCAGGTATATTTGACCATCAGAAAAACGAACTTTACCACTATGAAAGATATCATATGCAGCATTTAGTTCTTTGAAAGAGTCATACCTCTTAGCCACAATACCAAGGAACACAGCTCCCGGAATATAATCCAAAGAAGCATGAACCCCTTCAGTTGCAGCTGAAGTAGTCAACACCACATCGCTTAAAAACTTACATACAAATGTTATAGTCTTCATATAGTCCTCCTTTCTGATATATTCAACACCTCAAATGAACATCTACCAAGTCCACGATTCCGGCCACTACCTAATCGTTTAATAAACTTCATAGCATCTATAATACTATCTACATACTGATCTTCCACATTTAATATTTTACCAGTTAGGGCCACTGGTACAGTAACCTCCATGGAGCGTAATGACATTTCATTTGCCACTCCTTTTTCGTCAATTGAGGTTCTGGTCACTTTATTAAATAAAAATGGGATGAGTGATGCTTTTTCAATCTCATCTTTCACAACACTTTTTAATACAGCATTACTAAAATAAAGCCTAGATTGGTTGATTATTCCCTGCTCCTTTTTACCATCGTCAGTTTTAGGTTTCTGTTTATAGTCATAACCACAACCAAAGATCTCAATTTCCTTTCCCTTGTGGTCGAAGTAACCAATTATATCAAGTTCCAAAAAAGAGTCTCTAACCAACCCTTTAACGGTTTTTCCGGGCACATAAGGCAACCCTTGTCTATCTTTAATCACGAGCGCATCTAAATCGGCTCCTTGCGATTCGCCCGAGCCGCAATGCCATTGTGAATAAAACTTTATGCTATAAGTAATATCTTTCATAATTGCTATTGTAAAGAGTTTAACGTAATCCAATCATAAACCGGGCAAACTTTATTATTACTATCCTTTAATGACTCAAGATCTAAATCTTTAATAAAATGTCCCTGTTTTTTTCTTCTCAATATCTCGATGGTTCTGTCAATTAGCATATCTGCTGCACCTTTATCATGATAACGTTCTGTCAACCATTGACGTAACTGCGATGACGGAGCTCTTTCTTCACGCAATTTTTCAACCTTTTTGCTGAGTTGCGCAATTGAAGGTTCTTGATTTAAGAAGTAGGGTCCATAAAAGAAAGATAAACTATCACTCTTACACACCAATTCTTTCTTTATCATCTCATCCAGATCATCAACAAAGCTACTTTGCACCTTAAAAAAAGCTAATGAAGATGGCGGGTTCACTCTATCAGTATTCTTAGATGCCGTTTTAGCTTTTTTGCAGAGATTCTCGGCTAAAGAAACAGCATAATGGAACGGGAAGGAAGACTTAACAAAAGAGATACCTGCACAGGTTGTTAAACATTCCTTTTCCAGACCTATTGATTTAAAGAATCCTTTAAAGACCTCAGAGCTTAGCTTTTCAAACTTGGCTAAAAATAATTGAGTGAATGGAACCGCCTTAGATGCTTGTATTATCACCGTTAGATCATCCCCACCGATAACAATTGGCCGAAAGCCAATCTCAGTGCCATTTTTAATCTCATCACTGAAAATCTCACTAAAAGCCTCCTTGGCTGCCGCTCTAGTAACCATATCCAAGTTTTGCGAAAAGGATCTATACTTTTCCACAATCTCACTTCCAACTTTGCCTTTAAGTACTGCTGAAAGTTTTTGAATTACCACTCCTAAGGAATTTCCATCAGCATGAACGACGGCAATCCAACTTTTTTTCTCGTTTGAAACAAATCTTTCAATGTCAAAAACAAATTGCCTCTCAAGATGAGAATGTCCAATTTTCTCTAGCAGCCCTTTTCCATTGTGTTCTTTTTTCAAAATAGATGGTAAATCCTCATAATCAGAACCGCTTGACCAAGATACAACACCGGTTCGCCGACTCCTCTCTGTAGCCATATAACCGTAATAGAATGGATCAACCATTCTATTTCGCTGTAGTTTCAACAGCCCTTCTAGTTCACTGATGTGATCTACAGATAAATCACCCTCAACTTCAACAACAGCCTGACTTAAGGTAATACCTGGCGCCATCAACATCACCTTTTTCGGAAAATCTAACACAACAGATTTTACCTCTTCTTCACTAGAGAAGAGATATTTGATATTACCTGCCGCTCCAATGATCCAATTGAGGTTCGTCTCAATTGGGGTACACTTGCAGGAATCTTGAAAAAATTCAGTACAAATTTTATCAACCAATTCACTGGCACCAACAATCTCTTTAAGCTTGTTGGTCTGAAAGATAAAGCTCTGTATACCTTGCACAGAAGCTCCATAAAGAAATCTTTTCTGCATAGTTTATTTTTTTCTGACTACAGTTCCATAACCAATACTCACACTTTTACCTAAACCAATATAGTCTGGTAAAACAGCATTTGTCTTAAATGCAAGATCAAACGCCATCAATTGTTGCCCCTTAAAATTAACTAATCTTGAATTATTGATTCGATTAATCGTAACAATTATTTGTTGATCAACATCCCATCCTATTCCCTTAGCGAAGCTAAGAATATTTGACACCAGAAGCTTTTGTAACATAGAAATTCTGTCAACTAAGCTATCTAGTTCCTGATAAGCATTATAATTTTGACTATTGAGGCCAAGCCAATTTTTTATCTCATAGCTAGTCAACCCGGATTCAATTCCAACATCAGAATGATGAAACTCCAGACTAAATATTTTCATTTCGAGTTGACGTGACCCAATATATATTGTCCAATCTCTATTTTGAAAAAACTTATAGAGCTCATCAGCACCCTGCTCCAAACAAAGAATTGCTGGTCGCTTCCCCAATCGTTTATACTGGATCATAGGATAACGATAGTAATATTGATCCGACGTTAAATGATTATGAAATAAATCATTCTCCCGACCCACTTTTTCAACTATGGCTCCCCTAAAGGCAGGCATCTCAAATGATTCCAGTTCAGTGTTAAAAACAACCAGTATTAATTTAATATTTCGCACCTATTTAGAATTTTTATAATCAACACCATTAGTCTTTCATTCAACTTTAACAGAGCTAAGTCAAGTTTAATATCTTAGAAATACTCTGTGGGTTCAATCTCAAAACTTCCATCCGCAAGTATGAAAGTTCCATTCATTCGGTATCATTTCGCCACATCTAGGGCAACGCTTCTTACCTACATATTGACTGCCAACAACAAAATCAAAATCCCAATCACAATCATAACAGTCAGTTGCATATGTAGGAACATATTTACCACACCGTGGACATTTCTTTTTTCGTTGTGACTTCGTAGGATAACCCATTATCTATCAAATATTATAAGGTTAAACTTTCATTTCGTTTTAATAAACTAAGTCAACATCTATTAGGATAAACCATCAATCTGACTTTTAGCATGCTTATCTATCATGATTTTCCTATTCTCCATTGATGAAAGTATTATCTTCTCATAATCACTGTCAACATCAGTAAATTTAGAAACTATAACGAAAAGTTCTATCATCAAAAAGAACAGAAATAACAAAATCCACACAGACATTGATATCCAATGACTAGTTAGAATCTCAAACATAATCTTTAACTCATCCAGAAAACCAGTCTTTGATTTCAATTCATTTTCAATACTGACTCTAACATCAATGATCTTCTTTTCAAGCTCGACCTTTCGCTCATATAGCTTCTGAATCTGATCATTCAACGGAGCTAACTGTTTAATCTTCGGGTTTTCAATAGTCTGAGTAGTAACTTGCCGACCCACAGAAACCATCTTACCTGATGCTTCATCTTTTGTCTGATCGGTTTTAATCTGATATGATGCAATAACAGGACTTTTATTAATATCATTTACGAGATTAATCCGTTCTTCCTCTTTGGTATTGATTGTACCCTGAAGATCGACAAGTTGATTATTTAGCTCATTCACCTTAATGGGTAATAATCTCTGAACTTCCTTTTCAACTGTAGTGATCTTAGTTTTATCAATATCGTCCTTAAAGATATATTGGTCAAGTATTACTGAGCCAAGAATTGCCATAACGATACCGATAGCAATTCTAAAGGATTTGGTAAACCCACTTTTCCCATGAACCACCAGAATAATCTGGCGCTCGATCTGAACAACAATAAAGACCATAAGTGCGGCGGCAAGTATTGCATATAACATAGTACCGTGGAGATACCTAAGTGTAAAAGTAGCACCTATAAAAGCCCAAACTGGCATTATTATAAGTAGAGCAGCTGTATACCTAAGGACTGTCTTTGTAACAACCTCACTTGAAGCCTTTACAAGTTTGTAATTGTAGCCTGTTAAAAAGCAACCAAAACGAATCCAAATATTTCTCATGCTATAGGTTTTTATTTAATAAGTTAGTGTGTGTTAAGGCAGATAATCCCTTCATAAAGCCATTTTTATATGAAAGAATAGCACGATTAGTAATACTCTCCTCATCATTTGCCTCCTCCTTTAACTCCTTAACTTTATTGATATGCTTTATAACCATTTCCTTTTTCCCTTTCAACTGCTCAACTAAATCAAACAAACCAGCTTTAGCTCGGGCATTAATATTAGATTCTATATCAAGAATAAGATTATCATAATAATTGAGTACCCTTTCAACAACCATCTCCAGATCATACCTTATCACCTTTATATTATCTTTAAGATGACTATCATCTGGATTTACAATTGCATCATTATACCCTTTTTCTTCATAATCCTTTTGCAAAAAGGCATAGATCGCTTCAATCCCATTTACATCAGTTCTACCAGCAACCTCCTGCTTAACTTCTACTGGCTCATTATCTTCAATAAACAGGTTTTTTGGAATTTCCGGTAGCTCTTTTTCTTCCTTCGTCTCGTTTGTTTGTGGCAGTTCTTTTGCCTGCGCATTACTGTTGCGTCTTAAAAAATCAAATAGTCCCATTGTTAGTGTTATTTAATATATTTTGTAGGTACTGTATACTTATTATGTCCTCTCCCATGGCAAGATTCACAAAGCGTTATTAATAGAGAATCAGAATACTCCCATGGGTTCTTAAACCGATTCAATGATTTAGAGAAATGGTATTGTCGATGATGAACATGCAAATTCTCAATTGCATTACATATCACACACTTATTTTTATCACGTTGAAGAATCCGTTGACGTTTCTCTCTCCACCGGGGGTCAAAGAGAGTAGCACCATATGATCCATGACTATAAAAACTGGGTTTCTCAGAGTTTATCATATGTATTCAAATGAAATCGTTAACAATTAGTATTTATTGCGATGTAGTCAGTAAAACATTGCAAAGGAAATTAGACTCTGTGCAATCAATCTGCACAATTAGATTTTTATTTATCTTGCCAAGCATTAAATCAGTAATTCAACAAGACCATGTCTATAAACAAAGATGCTTTTCTACGATATAAGATCCTGGACAACTGCTTCAGGAATCCCGGTAAACGTTATTGCATAGATGACTTAGTCGAGATTTGTTCCAGAACTCTTATCGAAAGAAATCCAAATTCCAGAGGAATTAGCCGAAGACAAATCTATAATGATATTCTCTTCATGGAAAGTTCTGAAGGTTGGCAAATTGATCTGCTTAAAACTCGAGATGGCAATAAGGTCTTCTATAGATATTCTGACCTCTCTTTCTCTATTAACAACCTCCCACTAAACGAAGTTGAACTAAATAACCTAAAAACTGCAGCCGAAATACTTTCTCATTTTAGTGGGATGCCACAGTTTATCGGATTCGAAGAGATCCTAACAAAAATTAATCACCAAATAAGCATTCCTAACCAAGAACAAGTGATCTCTTTCGACAATAACCCGTACCTAAAAGGGCTTGAAAACTTGCCTAAAATTCACAATGCAATCATATATAAAAAGGTCTTAAGGATTGAATACAAACCTTATAATGAAGATAAAATTTCGGTGATACAATTTCATCCCTATTTCCTTAAACAGTATAACAACAGATGGTTTGTATATGGTTTAAACACTACAAAAAACAAAGAAGATTGGAATCTAGCAATTGATCGAATTGACAACTGTTCTGATTCATCTGATACTTTCAAACCTAATCGAAACATAAACTGGTCAGAATATTTTGATGATTTCATTGGTGTCACCAAACCTGAGAATAGTCCTTTGGAAGAGGTTATACTCCACTTTAAGGGAATCACTGGCCATTATATTCTAACCAAACCTATTCATGGTTCTCAAAAAGCCAAATGGTTAGACAGAGAAACCCTAGAAGTTAAGCTACTTTTACAAATAAACTATGAGTTAGAAAGCCTGATTCTTTCATTTGCTGGTAGTATTAAAATAATCTCTCCATCCAATCTAACTGAAAAGATACTCTTACTGCAAAAAGCATCAATTCAACTAAATAAAGAATAGAAACCCAATAGTTACTTTTTTAAAACTACCTACTATTTAACAAACCAATCATCTACTATATGTAATGTTACTTTAGCCCTCGTTACAGCAGTATATAGCCATTGGTAAATTTCGGGCTTTGGTATTCCATGAATCTTATTATCCAGATACAAAAAAACTTCATTCCACTCACCTCCTTGTCCTTTATGGCAAGTTAGGGCATAACCATATACTGACCTCAAGGCATTCAAAAAGGGGTCTTCTAACATTCTTATTTTAAAGGCTTCATCTTTTTGCTTAATCCCCAGGCTCTTCATCCTTAGATAGAAATCAACCATTAGATCTTTATGCTGTTTGGAATTCAAATTCGTCACCATTGAACCCAAAATATTCTCAATTAAAAGTACTTCCGAAATCCTCTTAGATACCAATTCCTGAACCTCAACATTTACAAAAGAAAGATCACAACGTCGTATTCTATTTCCAATACGATTAACTTTTATAATATCGCCATTCACTAAACCAGTTAAATTATTATTCTGAGTAACCAATAGTATGTCATTCACTGCCAAGCTATAACTATCTAGACCCAAGGCAGGTCTGAGAATTCTGTTTAGATCAGAACAATGACGGTTAGTTTGACAAAGCAATGTCGTATAATCAAACCCAAATTCTTTAACTTTATAGATATACATTCTTAACAAACTTGCATGTGATTCATGAAGAACAATATTAGAATGCCCCTTCAAAGGTAAAGAAGCCCATTTAACAGCAGGATTTGTATCCCTTAGAATTCTGAGTTTCAGGGAAGCATCAATTATTCCATTCTTTTTAGCCTGTCGCACAACCTCCGTCATTTCATACTCAACAACCTTTTCTCCAAAGGTTTTCTCAATATACTCTTTCGAAAGGGCAGGCGAAAAGCCTTGACCAACAGGAGGAAGTTGACATGGATCTCCAACAAAAATAAACCGACCTTTTGCATCAAAACGCAGAAGATCTGTGAGAAGTTTACCGTTACCAAATTTTGCAAATGAACTATTTGCATCAGAAGTATCACTAATCATTGAGGCTTCATCGACAATGTAAATATTCTCAAGATTAGATCCAACTACTTTTAAATCAAACAAAAGACTTATCTGACCTTTATCATTAACTTCAAGCTTGTCCTCTTTATTAAGAAGAGAATCCAAATCATCATCCAAGTCACGAAAAATATAGATAAAACTATGAATGGTATTGGATAAAGTCTCGGTCTTATCAGATAATACTTTTGAAGCTCGTCCTGTAGAGGCTAATAAAACCCACGTCAGATGCTGCTCTCTCAACCACTTTATAAAACCACTCATTAAAGTAGTCTTTCCAGTTCCAGCATAACCTTTCAGAATAAAAATCCTTGAATTGCCACCACTTATAAACTTTTGTAATAGATTAAAAGCTACCGTCTGCTGGAAGAATAATTCATGCTCAAAATAGCGCTTTAAATCAGATCCCATAGATCAACTTTACTTAATAAAAAATCATTTTACTAATGCACCAATCTAATATACACTTTTAAACCTTACTTTCAATCGCATACCAACAGTATCTCATTCAAAACAATCTCCAAAAACGCTCAATAATCATTATCAAGAATAGGTAATTTTCTTCAAGAAGCACATGATCATTAGTATCAAACCTGAAAAAGAATAATCTAACAGCCCTTTTAATCTCTAAAGGTTCTCAATCATAGATTATCTGAATAATGAACTATTCCTCCACCTTACCCTCAGAATACCTCACCACTTTAATCTTATCCCCCGATGTCATATCATAAAGAACAGACTTCCCATTTCTAAGTCCCTTTTTAATTTTACACTCCTCGCGGGTATTCTCTTTCGAGTCGATATATTTAAACGTACCAGAAAAATCCTCCTGAGACGACATAGTCACATATCTTTCACTTTCAATCTCACCATCCTTACCATATCCAATCTTAACTTCAACATCCTGATCAGGATAATAGTAGATCCAATCTCCAATTTTCATTGCCTTATACTTACGACCCTCATAAATCTTTTGCATTTTTGAATCGTAACCAATGAACATACCATCCGGATAACAACTATTACCGTCTTCATTGATTGAACTAATGCTAAAAACAATATCAAACAGATCATAGCTAGTAACCTGATTATCTTTTGCCCAATAATACTCACCTACAAACGTATTATCAGGATTAATCAAGGTTCTTTTCAACCTATAAAACGAGGAGGTCTCATCCAATATATCATACATTCTAATAATCTGATCTCCTTTATCATCAAAAACCTCCAACGTCGTTAACTCACCGAAGAGAAAACTCAGCCTCGACTTTTTAATATCCCTTTCCCCATAGGTAATACTCAAACCGTTGAGCATCCCTTCATAATAGTTAGCTGAGGCGGCTATATTACCATTTTCGAAAGACTCTATCCAAAGACCATGCTTCAGATCATTCTTATATGTGCCCTTTCGGAAGTAATTGATTGTACTATCGTCATTAGAAGTGTACTTCTCAGACTCAAGCCATTCACCCTCCTTTTTACCATTCCGGTAATTACCTTTAGAGAGAATAATCCCATGACTGTCAGTGTAGAGATATAGACCATCAAGAAGATCATCTTTATAAGTTGACACCTCTTTAAATCTCTCTACATAATACTTAAAACAGGTGTCTGAGTTAGTATTTATGGGACTTTTCAAGTCTTCACAAGGTACCACTTGAGGAACAATATATGAAAACCGTTCAGACTTCCCATTTCGTTTTCCATGTTGGTATTGCTCCACTAAATACAACTCTCCTTTAATATTCAGACTTTTATCATAAGAAAGATAGTCAGCATAATACCGCTTCCACTCCCCTTCTTTAAGATCATTAACGTAATAACCAGCTTCTACCCGATCTCTTCCCTGATAATTTCGCCAGAACCCAGTCTTCTTTCCATCCTTATAAAAGCCTTTCGAGCATAAAGACATATTTACAGTATCTTGATATTCGTATATGCCTAACACTCTGATCAAATTATTACTATACACCAGATACTCACCATCTATGCGATCGTTTTTATAACTCCCAAAGATAACCGAATCGTTTTTATATTTACAAAACTTTCCATCCTGAACTCCATTCTTAAAGGTTATAAAATCCATCAATAACTTCTTACCATCCTTTAGCAAAAAGGTATTCCAAACACCATCCCGAACATTATTTATATAATTCCCCTGATCTAAAATAGTAATTGTACCCGCATCATTGGAAGAATAGTACTCACAAACTCCCTGCTTTGCACCATTTTTATAGCTTACTTTTGAGACGAGTTTTTGATTATCATAAATCATTAAAATCCCATCAATACTATCATCCAGCATGGTATAGCTCGCCACCATGTTCCCCTCTTCATCATACTCTTTAAACTGACCATTTTGTCTGTCGTTCACGAAGTTCCCGGTTTTCATCACTTTTCCATTGCGATGATACCAGGTAGCAGCTCCGTGAAACATTCCATCCTTTAGATTGTAAATTATCTGTAAGGCATCACTGTCTTCATAATAGATCTTTTTGGATCCATTGGCATTATCCAATATTCCACCCTTCTTTTCAATCAAGAACTTATAACCGGTGAGACTATTGTCAACATATTCATCATCACTTAATTTTAACGTATGGATACTTAAATAATACTTAGCATTAGCATACCGACTTACTATCGAGTTCTCTTCGACAGAACTCTTCTGAAACTTATACCCATTCGCCTTAATCGCATTGAAGACAATAAAATAAGCCGGCTTATTGAACACCGTATACTCACATTGCTCTGAAAGTCCATTAGAGGTTATCACAGAAAACCAACCATTGGCTTTATCACCAAAACTGCTTTTATTATAAGCCCATGTAACTACCCCATATCCTCTCTCATTCTCATCTTTTGAATCATAATAAGACCACCCCTTTGCAAGCATGATCTGATTGATTGCATCCACATCTTTATTGTTACAGATGTTCTGGATGTCGGCAATGGTCAACTTTTGGGCAATGCCTATGAAATAGCATAGAATAAATAAGAAGACCAGAGAACTCCTCTTGTAATACTTCATATAGCCTTTGTTAACTAATAATTAGACCTTTTAGGTAGAACCTTCTTAATTTTTTAGTCATGGATGAAAGGTTCTTGGAACATCCCGATCAATAACACAGCAAAGTAAAAGCCTTTGTATGCAGCCTAAGTGCACAAATAAAAAGAAAGTGGAATCAATTCGCATAATCCATTTTCAGTCTGTATTTTTCATCAAACTCATCATATCGTACCGATTCTTCATCTTCAATTTCCATCTTAAAATCCGGGAACAGGCGACGAACATTTTCACAGGCCTTAACTTCTAGAGGCCAATTTATAAGCTTTATATCAATTTTCGTTATTACTACAGTGGTTTCTCCATCAGTGATTCCATAAAATCCACCAATTATATACCTTTCACCTCTAAGTGGTACAGTAGCAAAAGGGTTCAAGATATAGTCCACGTAAAAACCCCGCTTTTTTGAAAGATAGTCACCCGTCCAAAGAGCATTGAGAACCACTTTAGCCTTTTTAAGGGTCTTATAACAACCAATAAAATAGACAATATCTCCTTCTTCATAAGTGACCAAATAATGGGTATGCTGAATTACCGGCTTCGTTAGCTCGATAAAGTAATCTGAGTATATCTTCATAAATAAAATTCAAGGTTAAAAACGCTCACACTCCCTACAGCTTCGCCCCGTCAGTCCCAGTAAATCTCCTTTAACTCACTGTCTAACAATACATACAACAACAAATTACACACATGAAAATCATGCGCATATCTAAAATTTCACCATGTATCATATCTAGATTGAGTAAGCCTTACAGAATGGTTATACAATGATAAGAAAATGGCTGTTAACTTTCAACCAAAACCCGTAAAACTGAACCATATTTATGAAAATTATTTTATTCTAATTTAAAAAACCAGATCATCCAAGTTCATTAGTTTTTCAACGAATGAACTAAAATCGCAACCCTAGAACAAAAAAATAGCTGATAACTATGATCCATAATTATCAGCCATTAACTGACATTCCATCTAAGATGATAAGTATAAAACTCTTTTATCCAGAGGTATCTGGTTTAATACCTAAACTACTCAAATACTCTTTTCAATCATCACGGAATCTCATGACTTACATCAACGTAACAGACTTGGTCATTAATATCATACTCCCTTTACCCCTCCCCCTTTCCATAAACCCCCGGATTAAAAATCTCCATATACTTCTCGGGCTTGGCGAGCCTTGCAAAACCATACTTCTCATATAATCAGGCGGCAGTTGAAGTTAATAAGATCCATCGCTGTAAACCTTGCAGATTCGGATGACCCATAATACACTCCATCAACTTTTTTGAAAGACCCAGACCACGATAGCCCTCTAAAATATAGACATCGCCCAGATAGGCAATGGTAGATCAGTGGTAATAGAGAACTCACCAAAAGCAACTTCAACAATTTCCATTTTACAACCAATCTTTAATCAACAAATACAGCTCAATCAACAGAATTAATCAACGGATGGAGATATACCGGGAAATTAACCGAGTTAGCAATAAAGCAAAGCTCATGAGCCTTTAAGTGGAGTTCCCGGGCATTGCCAAGCATGGAAGCCTCCTTTACAGTTACGACAGGGTGTAGAGTAACCTCCGTAAAACTACCACCTCCTTCCTCAGTCTCCACCATTTTACCGGTTGCATGGTCAACATAGTCTATGACAATCACTTTGGCTTCGGCACATAAATGCAGATACCAAAGCATGTGACATGACGACAGTGAGGCAACCAACAACTCCTCAGGGTTATACATGGTACTATCCCCACGAAACGCAGGATCGGATGAACCTGAGATATCAGGCTTATTCTCGACCTGTATCACATGGCTACGCTCGTATGCCGTGTAATTCTTAGTCCCCTCACCCTTATTGCCGGTCCAGCGAATCGACAGTTTATAGTTGTGCTCCTTATGATTTACTTTTTCCATTTGGGTTCACAATTAATGCGTCTCCCATCATCGGTGGTGTGTTCCTCGAGCGAGTTCTCCTTGGATTGTACACATATATAAATCATCGTCGTTTCAGACGTGTTGCATAAACTCCGTACCCCTGCAGGAGAGACTCTGATTACACTGCCCTCTTCAATTGGAAAACAATCTTCATCCACCTGATAATAACCGGAGCCCTGCAAGATAATATATGTCTCCTCATCCTTGTTATGAATATGAAAATAGCCTACCTCTGTTTTGGGAGGCAATGCATTGAAAGAGATCTCTGTCCCGGTCGACTGGCTAGCTTCTTTCAGGAAGACCTTTCCTTTAATAGTAGCATTAGTTTTAGGATGAATCAACTCGTATTCACCAATATCCTGCAATGAACCAATATTAACAGCCGTATAATTCTTATTCTCCGACAACTTCTTTATTTTCTTCATCTTATGTGTAAATTTTAAATTTAAAATGACGATCAACTACCTGAGTATACATTTGTGGATTGTGTAACCAGGGTAAATGACCGGACTGTGGTATCGTAATAACCTTAGCAGAGGGATACCTGTTGATTACATAATCTTTGCTTCTACCATAAATATCCCACTCGCCATAAACAATAGTAACTCTGAATGGGAGATTCTCTTGCTTTTGTAACAAAGGGTACTTCACAATCTCTGGTCTCGTACTATTTATCGCATCCGCAGTAAGATTATCGAAATCAACATTTAAATTGGAGGCATCTACAAGACCATCATTATAATTCTTTATTACTTGCATAAAAAGACGCTTGTAGGCTTTATTCGAACCGACCATTCCCAATAAGCTATTCAATCCCATCATCGACCACTCCCGGGTATTACACTTCGATTTATTGAATTGCATCACCTCCTTTTCAGTTTGCCTCCACTCGGTATTAGTCCCGGAGCCAGGACAACACAAGAATAGGCTTAATAGTTTCTCAGGGTATTTTTGGCAATAGATCTGAGCATAAAGTCCGCCCCATGAATGGCCAAAGAGATGAAAGGCAGATAGATATTTGTCATATATGACTCCATTTTATTACAATGCTATCCGATCTATATAACGTCACTATTGCTAAACTATTTCCTGCAGAGTTAATCATCTATCTTCTTTGCAAAAGCAATAATGTGCCCATCGGGATCAGCAAAGTAGCATGCCTTATCGCCCCAGTTTCGCTGCTGTATACCACTCACTAAGCTGGCACCACAATGAGTAGCATTACCAAACTCCGACTCGAGATCATCCACATAAATATAGAGTTCACATCTTGGGATACCATTTCCTTCAGATGGATGAGGCATGACATCACCAAGGATTCGGGCAATCCCATTATTGGGCATCAAACCGAGCTTAAGATGATCGGAAATGGTAAATTCCGTCATCCCGGGGACATTGAGTGAGGGAGCTATACGTAGAAGTCGCTGGTAAAAGATGCTGCTAATCTCCTGATTATCGACAAAGAGTATTATTTGAAACATCTTGATTTGTGTCACCATTCAGATAATGATTTTTGCATTCATAAGCCCGGCAAATCTATCGGGTCAAACAATAAAAGAGACCGCAAATTAAGTAAATAACTGTAGATTCAATCCAGATAGCATACTACTGCTTTCAACGATATATAAGATAGAAACGGATTCAACCTGCCGGAACTTACATAATTTACGCTCATACGACTCCTTTTAAGAGGCATCTTTTAAATGGAAATCCCTTATCATGCTATTTAGACTCAGGTTGACGGAAGAAGGTATCGCCAGGGGAGGCCATTTTAACTTCGGTAATCGAGTCGAAAGGTAAACCCACACGTTCATGAGCCCGTCTCACGGCCTCGGCATCGGTGGCCATATTAAGGCAGAAGGCCCGTCCTTCATCATAGCCAACATGTATCCGAACAGGAACCACGTTTTCTGCATAGCAAGCTTTCTCATATTCAGCATAAAATGCTTCAAACTGTGATGGGGTAATACCAGCTGGGAAAGTGCTGTTTTTACTGTCGTGGGTATCCACGAAAAATCTCATTTTTTCCATTGTCTATATTTATTTAAGATAAACATGCGGCAAAACTACCGTGCAACAATGGTCGATAAATGATCCTTTTGATACAGAACAATAAAAATTATTTCAGTAGAATCCCCTTTCGTTGAAGCTTAACCTTTCCATCCTCCTCCCAGCGTTTCAGCAGACGTGAGATGACCACACGGGTTGTTCCCAGTTCATTGGCTAAAGCGTTATGGGTAAAGGGAACCAATGAACAATTATTGGCTTTAGAGTAGGCATAAAGGTAATCATGCAGTCGGGCTTCAATACCGGTAAACACGACGCCATTGAATGCATTCAACAGCTCATCATAACGACTTCTATAGGTGCTGATCGTAAACTCATTCCATTCGGGGAACTTACGTTGCCATTCATAAATAAACTTTTTAGGAACCAGAAGCATGGCACTATCTTCATCGGCAACAGCCTGCGACTGACTCGGAGTGGAGAAGAAACAGGCTGAGAGGGACATTATGCAGGTCTCACCCTTCATGACATAATAGAGCAGGATCTCTCTGTCTTCATACTGTTGAAACACCCGTATAGAACCCTTCACCACCAGCGGAAGCACATTCAGGTACTGACCCTGTTTAACAATAATATCTCCCCTTTTCACAAACTTCTCAGCCGCGTTTTGGATAATCTCCTGGAGAGCAGCCTTTGACAGAAAAGGAAACGATTTTAAAATCTCAGATGATTCCATTAGTCCACCTTTTAAATGATCTGCGCCATACAAGGTTAACAACCAGAGGCAGCTGCAAAACTATGGATTTAATTCTGTCTTTGACAGATTTCAAACTGTTTTAAAGGAAGGGGGAAATCTGATGTTTGGTTAAACCTCAATCACACTATATGACCTCAGAAATGATACGTATGTAGAATGCTAACTGATTGTACGATCAATGCTTGTTTTGATAGCAAAATTACGAGTTTCAAAACAGTATCTTCCTAGAATTATACTGGGGTGGATTTTCTCTTTGACGGCCAACTGAACCATTTCCTTTTCAGTTGAGGGATAAGAGAATTTTATGTTTCGGCTAAAAAATTCGTTCCAAGTAGCATCTTTTAAAAAACATTGTTGAGCAAAATGGTGTGCTTCCTGTTCCTTAACTGACAATGATCTATTTGGGTATTCTATATCTAAGAAATCTACATTTTTATCTGCCACAAGATGAGTGAAAACATGGCCTAACTCATGCATTATTGTAAATGCAAAATTATCGAGGAATTTTTTACGCATTGTAACAACAATGGTTGGATTCTCACTACTCCAAAAAGAATAGCCATCTATTGGAGATTGTTTAAATCGTTCCTGTACCAAAAATTTTATTCCATATTTATGGAGTACTTCCTGCGTATACCTTACAACATTTTTGTTGGCTCGAATAACCTCTTTTAATTCGGTAATTATAACATCACGGTTATCAGGACTAAATACATTTACCTTAATTGAAGTGGCTTGCCAACGTACTAACTGGCTCCAACCCATGATATTTACTTGGTCGCTTTTTAACTTCTCCGACTTTTTATAATACTCATTGCATTTATTTACAGAAACCCGTTGAACTAAAAGGTCGATAGAATCTACATTGTAAATATCCCAGATGCGTGCAATATTATCAGCTAGTGAATTTGACAACAACCCAAGTTTTGAGAAAGCCGAAACCGGAACAAATTGCTTAATAATACTCCAAGTCTCCATTTGCTGAATTTTAAGGATGTTACGTTCCTTAATACGAACAGAGTCCAATTCATAACCTACCTGATGGCGCATCCATGAAGCAGCTTTTATTCCTAAACCTTTTTCCAAGACCAACGCTATTTCGGCAGTTATAGCTCGCTTACCTTTAATAATTTCATTGAGCATAGTTGTTTGCATACCAATATCCTGCGCAAATTCTTTTTGAGAAATTCCTCGGGCATCCAGTTCATCTTTAATGATAAGTCCAGGGTGTATTGCCTTAAATGGGATGTACTCTTTTGTTTCCATGTGTGTCATTTTTTATAGTGGTTGCTCAAATCTAGCAATGAACAAATAGTTATGACATTTGGTTCCTTGCCTTCTGACCGACTCCGAAACTCAAGCCTGTATTGCTTATTTACATATACTGCTTCGATGCCGTGTAGATTACCATGTTTTCGTTCATAATGAAGGCTCTTATATTGATACAAGGACTCAGTATCAGGTTCTTTCATCAGAATGCTCACCGTTTTAATATACTGATTAATTACCCCTGACTGGAACCTATATCGTTTGCCCGATGCTTTTCCTTCTTCGTACAATTCGCGCAAATAGTCGTACTCAAATTCAATTTTCATTCACTGAATTCTTTTGCAAATATACACACATTTGAAATAGATTCACTCTTTTAGTGAACTATTCTTGACTTAAAGTTCTAAAATTTTAGACATAAAGTTTGCAACAAAACTTCTCAAACTTGCTTCAAATTTCCGTTATACCAACAAAAAGTAAAAAAACAGTAAAATTGTATCTCTCTCTCTTAAAACTTCCAGTTCCCAAATCATTATCGCAGCAACTATTATCTTAACCAGTTAGCCTAATCCTTTAGTAATTTCTATAGACACGTACAAGATCCCTGATTTTCTGAAAGACTATCTAACTAATCAAGTCTTGAAACTAAAACCGACTGTACTAAGACCTTTTAACGACAAATTGGGCTCTAACCAGTTAACGATCTCAACAAAATAAAATCTTAGTACATGACAAAAATAAAATTTACTGAAAACTGTAAATTAAGGTAAGAAAAATTGGAAATTACATTTTGTTCCCATTATTTGACACACATTTCAAAGGAAAAGTCAAGCGCTCTATATTACAATTGATGTCTATAATACTATGTTCGAATTAAAAATAACTTTTAATATTGAGGAAACACCCTTGACAGATATATATAAAATTAGAGAGACATATACTTCTGGTGACAATAGCATTTATATGGTGTTATAAAATTGGAATTTTTCTTCATGAAAATGTTCGTCCGATCTCTATTAAAACACATGGCAGGAAAGCACAGAGTATATTCAAATATGGACTCTCATATGTGGCTGGTGTCTTGATAAACTTCAAGAATCAATCTCGTATCAAAATCTTTGAATTTTGGTTATGTACTTAGAAAGCAGGGGAGAAAAAATTTTGAAATTCTTCTTGGGTTGGGGTAGGCACACTCTTACCGCACCTTTAGTCAGTGTGTTAGCTTGTGAGAATGCGGTATGTGTGTGACTGCTGCATGGGCTAAAATGTTTCTCTTAATTGTCTGAACATTCCAATGGTATTCATATACGAAACA
Source organism: Sphingobacteriia bacterium (assembly GCA_021286705.1). Taxonomy (GTDB): domain Bacteria; phylum Bacteroidota; class Bacteroidia; order Bacteroidales; family TTA-H9; genus JAJTBW01. Next base: position 37,003 of record JAJTBW010000001.1, on the reverse strand, counting down.
TTTAAAGCAACACAAGCATCAGGAATTTTAACCTTATTCTGTCGGTTAGGCTCGCTAACTTCATGAGTTACTATAAAATTGTCTACCGGGTCTGCAAGGCAATAGGCTACTAAAAATGCATCTGCTTCGTCAGCATCTAAAAACTCGTTCAAAGCATTCGGCAAATAATGGCCGCCTCTTGACATTGCCCAAGCTATAACTTGTCCATACGCTGCCATTACAACGGATGTGTCTTTGAAAAAGGCTTCAGGCAAATTGTTTCTGCACCACTCTTCTAATGCATCGTTTTTGTCGTATAGCTCTTTCTGAACCTTATCAATGCTGATAATCCAGCCTGCTTCTGCTAGTTGCCGAAGCTTATTCCAAAATCACGCAGCAACGTCTATCGGATAATGAAACCGATGAGCCTGAATAAAAAAGTTGCTATCTAAGACATATACTGGCATTCGAGCTATAGGTGTTTAGAGAAGAAATATTCAAACGTGTCGCCTTTTAAGCCCGTAAGTTTATAGGCATCACGAAATAATAAATTGCCAGATTTTACTGCCTGATTTACATGACTGGCAAATGTGATACTGATTCGCTTTTTCGTTGTTGCGTAAAAATCACCTCCAGAGCCTTGTCTTTCTTTTTTTGCAAATTCACGGTTAGAATATTCCTCATAAAAATCAAAAAACTGTGGTCTAGTGATTATTCCCGTGTCTAATGCTCTACGGGCAATTACAATTTCACTTACTTTAAAATATCGAGAAGCATAAGTGAAATTATTGGGACTGTGATTCCACACTTCATTAAATTCCTGCTCAGGAACTAAAAATTCAGCAGCCACCTTGTCGCAAAGAATTTCTATTGGGTCATTAGCAGGTTGCAATCTGCGGAAATCGAAACCTGCACTGTGACCAGTCCATATATGAGCCAACTCATGGACAATGGTAAACATCTGTGCAGATTTAAAATCGCTATTGTTCACGAACATGAACGGAGCATACTCGTCCACTAAAACAAAACCTCTGCACTCGTCAACTAGAATAGGTCTGTGTGTATTGTTTTCGACTATTCCGTTAAATATGGTAATAATTCCTTTGTCTTCAATATGCAAAACCAAATGGTCTTGAGCTTCCTGCCATGTTCTGAATTGACTTGCCCAATTTTCAGGTAATTGTAATGTTAGGCGAATATCTGCTACAATGGCATTTACATCATTGCTATTTCGAAATTTACCAACATAAGGTAAACGCTGAAAATCATTATCTTGTAAATAATTTTTCAGCCAATCCTGCCTTTGTTGCAGTAGCAAAATTGTATCATACAAATTTATGCTGATTCTGTCTGCCTGATTTCCGTTTGTGCGGAAAAAAGGAATAGGAACTCTTTCTTGCGGTGGCTGTGGCAAAAAAAGATAGCCAAAAGGGAGATAAACTTTTTTAGAAAAATCTTCAAGTTGCTTTACGGTAGGCTTCTTTTGCCCTTTGAGCCAATCTAATATTTTCGGAAACTTTTCGGCAAATGCAGGCACATCATAGCCAGCCCGGGCAATAGCCCAGGTTAGCATGTCGTTATTTACATTTACTTCATTTCTCATGTTTCAAATTTACCTTAGTACATGACAAAAAATTAATCTAATGAAAATCAGTAAATTAAGATAAGAAAAAATTAGAAATTACTGATTTATTCCCAATATTAGACACTCATTTTAAAGGAAAAATCAATCGTTCCAGATTAAAGTTGATGTCTATGGTTGTAATTGCCCTCTGTAAGGTCCAAACGGTCAGCTTTGAGAAGCTTTCAAAGGCTTTCATACAAAGTTTAACAACGAGAGGCAATTGCAAAACTATGGATTTAATTCTGTCTAAGGTCAAGTTCAAAGTGATATTTGGGGCCACTAGTGTCCACTAAAAATTTCAATATACAGCTGTAATATTCTCATAATTAGCAAAAAGTATCTATTTTACCAACGTGCTGATTTGAATTTGTAACTAGCATCCAATATCAAATTGGTTGCTATGAACGAAGGGGAATATGCTTTCAGTCCACTTGTCAGGTATCTTCCAAAGAGAACTTTTGACGGCACGACTATCAACCTGCCCCCTCTTGGTTCCCATAACGGGTGATTACTGTTGAATCTATATCAAGGGTCAAGTTGTTTTGCCCCATTTCCTTAAACCACCAACTTAACAAGTCAGAAAAAATCATATCACTCGAATCATGGTCGTACTTAGGGAAAAACCTTGACAGGGTACTTTGAGACGGCATACCTCTCTTCCACTGGAAGATCTCTTTTAATACTTCATCATAGCTGATCTGTGAGGCGTTATTGCAGTTCCCTGCGCCAAGTATAACACTCATTATAAAGCTTTCAATTATCTCATAATGTTCAACTCCTATAGCACTGCCAGGGTTTTGCAGAGGTAGATTACGAAGTTTGTCAAACATACCAACGCGTCATAGAGTTCTTTGATAAGGCTCATACCACCCCAAAGAGATGTCTTCCTATCACTATATTCCTATGGTATTATTCCGTTCACTTTTTGGATGATTAGATTATAACACTAAGATATGGGCTCTTAGTCACTTAACTCGCGACATAAGAAGCCATTGCATAATCTGGGTTTAAAAAGGAATCAACTTCAATCATTTCTATGAATAATTGAAGTTTGAAAACTGGGGCTTGTACGCTTAACTGATTGACTATGTAGCATTATTAAGTCTTTCTTGTGCATAATTAAGTTTATCGATAGCATAGTTTAAATCAGACACTGCTTTGCTTAATTTTGAAGGATCCTCCATTATTTCTTGATGATGGACTTCACTTCTCAAATTACTAACTTCGTATTGATATTTACTTACTTCATCCTTAAGGTGTCTTATCTCTGAATCATTGTATTGTCCTTTGAAAGATATTGGATCAGATTTATGTTCTGATAATCCAGAAGATTCATGGTGTATGGAGAGATGACTTTCTTCTATCGTATGATGATCGTCAATTTCGCAATGAAAGAATGAACATGAATCATCATTTAGTGGGAGTGTATTTTGATTTGATAAATCATTATGCAACAGAATGGACAAATTATCATGGTGAATTTCATCGCCCTCAAAAGCGTTTGAGAGAGTATCTAAATCACTATCTGCTGAATGTTCAAAAATTTCATCGTTTAAATCGAGCATGGTAATTATTTTAAATTTTTCGTATAAAGCACAGGGTAAGTTTACTGTAAATACTGTTGAAATGTGTTGTTAAAACGACATGGTCAATTAAGAATAAGGAAATAAGTGTCGTTATTTCATTATTTTAAGCTTTATCATTTGGGGATGCAGTGTTATCAATCGTATTATTTAGACAGTCAATTGATAAGTCATCGTCCTTTCCCTGTTCTTTAGTTTGATAAGATTCTTCCTCATCAATTTCGAAGGTGTCCGAAAATTGAAAGTTTTGAATGCGCTCAATTAAAGGTTCAATTATATTTTTCATATACAAAACATTTAAAGTTCATCATATTTTTGATAAGCTCTTTCAGCAATGGTTTGCTTAATCTCGGAAATAGAACGATAACTTAAATCTTGCCAATACTCTCTCCGATCATTGCATTTTACCGTTTTTGTATTGTATGACAATAGCTCTGATAACTCCTCGAGTTCTTCAGACTTAAAAATGCCTTTGTTGTCGCAAAGGAGTTGGAGGCAATAGAAATCATTGTTTATCCGCTCTGTTTCCTGTTTGATTTTTAAAACCTGTTCTTTAATTTTTATTAGCTCAGTTTCTGTGTCTTTTAAATATTGAGCTGATTTCATATGCTTTTCTATCATGCTCTTTAAAACAACTGAGATTTCTGTGGACAGATTACTACATTCGTTTAAACAACGATCCTTGATGCTTGCTTCTTCACGAAGTTTTTCCAACCCACCATATTTCAATATGTTGTTTAGAATTTCGCATAATTTCTCAACCACATTGTTGCATCTCAGGATTTTACTTCTTTCGAAAAACTGTTTGTTTAGTACATTTCTTAAGCGCTCTATACCAGAATAATCTTCTAAAATACGCAATGCTGAGTCAACGTCGTGTTTATAAAGTTCACGAGCGATTACAACAAATACTCGCCATGGCATTCCTTCTGCTAAATGACGAATGGATTTTCTTTCTTCCAATGAAACCTGAATTCCGGGCAAAGTTGGCATCATATATATTGTTTCCATCTCCAGGCAATTCATTAGGTTTTCCTCTGAGTTGAACAGCATTAATACGGACTTCATTCTTTCCGCTTCCTTTCTGTCTGGCAAAAAATACTTTAAACCAGCCGAGATTGGGACAACAGAGGATATATAGTTTGACAATCTGAGCTGCAGATCTATCGTTCGTTCCTTTTTGTTGTACAAACGATCGTCTGATAGATCAATTTGCGACATAATACCTAAAGTATTTATGTTTGCTCTTTGCCCAAGCGTTTCGTTTAGATTGCTTAAAAAATCCTGATTTGATTCATGAGCCACTTCTCCAAGAAGATAGATAACCGCATCGGCACTGTTTGTAAGTTCGATAGTTTCAGAATTATGCCTTCTTCTCAATCCAAAATATAGCTCAGTTTGATTTTGATGTTCATCAACTACAGCATTCGTCCCAGGAGTATCAATCAAAATTATATCCTGTAGTCTGGCATCATTTATAAAATAAACAAGGTGCTTGATTTCACTAACTTTCGTCAAACTATCTTCTGAAGTGCCTTGTAAAGAATCCAAAAAGATTTTCGAGACCCACTCGTTATGTCCATCGACATAACAACACTGTATTGGAAAATCACTATCAGGAGGGGTGCCATACTTGAAAATATTGATAGTAGCTGTTGTTTCTGTTACACCAACTTTTGCAAAATCGCCTCCCAATAAAGTATTTACAAGAGAACTTTTACCGGCTTTTACTCTTCCTGCAATGGCTAACCGACATGGCTCGTCTATTCCACTTAAAAGTTGTTGTAGTTGAATTGAATAATCATTAACCCAAGGAGACTCTTTTATAAATTGAATGAACTCGGATAATACTGATTTAGTGGAAAAGATATAATCCATATTTGTACTAACTTTTGATTTTAGTAATCAATTCTTTTACCAGACCTTCTATCTCTATATATTTTTCAGAAGAAATGCTGTAGTCATCAATTGATGAAATAGAAGATTTAAGCTCAGACAATATTTCTCTATATTTTTCTGAAATTTGTTTTCCAGGTGTTATCTCTTGGAGATCATCAAAAGAAGTATTTTCATCGGAAAAATTATCTGTTGTATTGATATTTTGTCTCATTAATCCTATATCGAAACTATCTATGTTAATCTGTTCTTGTTTTTCAGCCACATTATTTTTAAGCGATAACATATCATTCCTGATATCAATTGTCGCATCTGTATTGAATGCTCCTTCTTGTGCATTTTTATTTAGTTTGTTTTCTTTATAGGCTTGGCGAAGAAGCTCAATATTTTCATCGTCTGTGTCTTTTGTTGTTAAAATGGGTTCATCATTTATTGTAACTCTTGATATTTTACTATTAGAATCCTCAATATTTAAATCAATTTCTTGATTTTTAAAATGACGTTGTGATTTTGAACTTGAGAAAGGATTCAATGTCTCTATTGCTTGTGCAATTATATTTTTCATCAAATGTTTAGATGAACCAGATAGGATATTATTGTTTTGAATCTTTTTTTCTTTAGTTACAACAACTTTATTCTGACTCGTTAATTGCTCTTTCTTTTTTGAATTATCAACAATTTTCTCTTCTATTGTATCAAATGATAATGCATTCATAAAACCAGCTTCAATTGCGTGTTCTTCAACATTAATGCCGGTGACGATATTGCATATGCTATAATTTAGACATGAGGCTAAATAATTCTCTAATTTGTTATTGTATTGAAAAAATTTTGTTTTGAGAACCATGTTGTTTAATAACTGCATATTAGAAGGAGGTAGATGATTATATCTAGAGATATCTAATAAACAATCAATATCGTTGAGCATAAAATTTCGTTCTTCCCAATGTGGAGAAATGAAACATCTATAAATGTCTTTAAAATATTGTAGATCAAAAGGAAGAATGTTTGTTTCCTCAGTTAACTTCAATACAACTCCAAAAAATCCTCTAACAGGTCTACCAACTTTGTCATTAGAGTGTTCGCTTAATTCTATATTTTTACATCCAATCCCAAATAGTACGTAATCATAATATTTATAAATTGACCATCTCGCAAGTTTGAAATCACCATATAATGGATTTTCAATATTAATCACATCTCTAGAAAAGGCTATAAAAGCCCATAAGATATTTTCGGGTAAATAAGACTCATTTGGACTTGCAATAAGCCTATAATCGTCTTTATAGGTTCTCGTATAAATAAATAACTTCATGTGTTAAAATTGTTTATTGTCTCCATTATCATAATACTCACACTCACTTCCAAATTCAGATTTGATTTTTTCAAGATCAGTTCTGATTCCTTTAAGTTCCGTCTCTTTTTGTTCAATAGATTTTTCTATTTCTGCTTTATTCTTTTGTAAGTAATCAACATCAATGCCTTCCCACCATCTTTTTAATGCGCTCATATTTGTTCCCATATTAATAGTGCTATTGACATTTGAAAGCTGTGATCTTAGAGATTTTAGATTATTACTAAATTCGCCAATTTGTTCCAATAACATAAAATAAAGATTGAATAATACAGGTAAATGAATATTTCCAGCTTTAGGATCCATATTTATTGTTCCAGTAATTTCACCTCCAGGTAAGCCTTTCAAATTCGAGCCTAATGAAATTGGGACGAGTAATGCAGAAACATTAGTTCCTTTGGCAAATAAGTTGTTTAAAGTTTTTTTCACTACTTGAAATGCTATTGATAACTCTTCTTTATCTAATAAATCACTTTTAGTTATTGCAACAGTAATAGGTATTCCTTTTAATGAATTCTTACTTGCATATTGAAGAATAAATCGATTGAGCATGTTGATATCATCCTGAGCATCATCATCACCTTCCAATGCCTCAATTATTGTGTCGGCAGGAACACAGAATATAATTCCATCCGATATAGATAACGAATTATAAAACTCCTCTCGCTCTTTCGCGCTTATTGTATCCAATCCTGTCAAAGAACCTCCCTTATAATCATCCCAACAAAAATCCATTACTGGTCTTAATTGAACAAAGCAAGTAAACTCACATTTTGTCACTCTATCACTATTTTCAGGCCATTTTCTTTCAGTTTTAATTTTTCTCCATCCTTCTCTTAGTTGATTGTATAGATTGTCATCAATAGGGTTAATTGATATACTGTTAATACCTCTCATCATTGTTTTGCTCATTGCGTAAATGTAACATGTTTTACCTGAGCCCCTTAATCCAACTATACTTATTTGTCTCATTTTAATGTCTTTTTTATATTAACTATTGATATTTTAAAAAGCAAGAATAACATTTTCTTCGACCCAAGAATCAATCTGTTCTTTCATCCCTTTCTGACAAGACTCCAATAGTTCCAAATTGTTTTTTTCTTGCTGAATCTTTGCCATTGACTCCCTCGCTTGCTGTCGATCAGTTTTATAACTGCCACTGCCAAATATTTCTGACAATTCACCAAAAATATCATCTAATAGATTTGGCCATAGTTTATTGTAAGACTCTATTTCAGAATTCAAATAATTAATTCGTTTTTTTATGTAATCTGACATTCCATAATACAAAGAAAATAGAAGAGGAGGAAAAATATTATAAATACCACCTGAAGATACTTCACATGCAGTAACCATACCAGCTGCTGCTTTACCATCTTTTATGTTTTTGATTAATGGCATAAAATAGTCAAGCCCATTAGATTCATATAAAACAGAATAATCATCATAGAGATCTCCTTTTGTCATAACAAAAGATATAGGGAAATAATTATTATTATTTTTTGATCCAATTGATTTCTGAATAGCCCACAATAATATTTCATATTCTTCTTCTAATTCATCGTCTGTACTTTGAACAATCTTCTCACCATCCAGAAAAACAATTAAGGCATTTGCTTCGCAAATCTTATTTACAAGAGCCGCAACTTCAGGCGAATTTTTCGAGGATTGAGATAATGCTCCACCACGGTAATCATACCAATTAAAAGGGATGATAGAATCTCCATTAATTGTTAAATGAAAATTATATTCCGATGCTATATCTGTACTCGTAGGATACTTCCCTAATCGAATATCATGTGCGATCATTTTTAATCTTTTATTTTTTGCTTGGTCATATGTTGTAATACCAATACCATCTTTGTCATCGCCAAAAATGCTGTACAACCCCGCCATATAACTTGTTTTCCCGGACGAACTATGTCCTACCATTAATATGTTCATATCTTTTTCCTAAAATTAAAATTATCAAATATTGGATCTTTAAATTTTAAGTCACTAACTCTTTGATTATGGACTAATTTACTTATATTTTCTTTCTCCTTAAGCGTTGTTTTATTCTGAGAATTTTCAATATATTTTGCGACTCCTCCTAAAGCTACAGCAATATCCTCTCCATCAAATGAGATCAATTGATCTTCATTAAAGCCAAGTTTCAAAATAGATTCTTTGATGATTGGGAGCTTTGAACTTCCCCCGTTTAGCAATAAATAATCAATTGTTTTATCTTGATTTTTACATTCTTGTAGTACTTTGGATAATACATCAATTGCTCTATCAGTCTTTATTTGGATTAGTTCATTGAACTTATTTCGACTTATTGCATAAATGGTGTCTCCTATACTAATCCTATCTGAAGTTAAAAATTGATCCGTGGAAAAATTTATTTTAATAGCCCGACATTTATTTAATAACTCATAGTTGATTAAATCGGACATTTCTAATTTAGCAAGCTTGCAGAAGTAACGATAAAGCTCTAAGTCGATATATTCACCACCACACTTTGATTCACCTTTAGGAGGGAAGAACCATTTAAACTCATTATTCGATTTTTTAAATAAATATGTAACATCTATTGTCCCTCCACCGTAATCAAATACAACTAATCCAGAGTTATCTGGTATCTGTTGATTTATAGAGAAACCATAAATTGCAGCAATGGGTTCTTCCAGTAATGTTACTTTGTTTTCAGGCCAACCTGCTATATCAGCAGCATCAATTAATAACTGCTGATATTCAAAGTTTGCAGGATGTGTGATCGTTACTTCTTCAAAATCCTGTTTGCATGAATCAGAGGCTCTTTTCTTTATAGCCTTAAACAAATCAGCTACAATCTGTTCATATCTCTTAGGTGAACCATTTATCTGTCTTGTTACTTGAGGTCGCATCTCTGATTTAATCTTGTAACAAACATTTTTGCACGATTTCCCTGAAATAATTTGATTGTATGCTTGCTTGCCCACTATAACGTCTTCATTTCCAGCCTGATCTTTTGCATAAATCAATGCTGAAGGAAATTTATAGTATTTATTGTTATTATATTCGTCGGCTCCAAATGAAATGGCCTCCGGCTTTCCCGATTCAGGTGAAAGCCAGGCCGCCGCGCAGTACGATGTTCCAAAATCTATACTTAGCCTGGCCATAATTAAGCAAACATAATTTGATTCAACTTATTCAAAGTTTCAGAGTTGCTCTGAAGATTTTTTCCGAACTCTTTCCATATTGTCAGAAGATTAACGAGTACAGTCTTTTTTGAAGGATCAATACCGGAAATTATTTCCTTTACCTTCTTCTCGTTTTCAATCAGCTCTTCCTCACATTTTTTATATGTTTCTTTAATCATACTTTCTGAGAATTGATACATAGATTTTACAAATGCATCAACAGTTGATTGATATTTACCATCAAAAACAGATACTTCAAAAAGCTGATTTTCTGCACCATGTATAATTTTTCTCAAATAGTCTTCAATATCTTTTTGAACTTTAATGAATGCTTTTTCTTTTGCTTCTTTTCTGCCAAAAATAGCTCCATATAAAATAGGCCCGATATTCGCAATTACCCAAATAACTGGACCAACGGGGCCAAAAACTAAGCTTCCAAGTAATGTTGCGGCATTACAAACAAACATTGCATTAAGGTATTGAGAACGAATTCCTTGAATATATTCCCTATTTGATGGTGAAATATCAATCTTTAAATCAATATTTGTATTGCTTATTGTATATGAATCATCTGCGTATCTGCTACATTCGTGACTGTATTCCTGTAATAAGGTAGAAACCTGGTCATTTGCAACTTTACAGAGTTCATTCCATTTATCTGTAATGTCTGAAATAACATTTTCTTGTAATTGATTGGCATATTCATTTATATCTTCCTGACTCATATCAGACCTCAATTCTGATTTAATTTTATCAATATAATTTTGATATATATTACCATTCAGACTACATTCCTTTCTCATGTGAGGTTTAATTGCATTTAGTAGATTGGCAATATCGTCCAGAATTTTTTTACTTTTTAGAGGCCCCATATCAGACATAAATTTGGCTCTATTGGCTTCCACTGATTTGAAAGTAGCATTTTGGGCATTTACAGTTTTATCAAATAAATCAATGTGCTGACTAAGTGAATTTGAGACTTTATTATAATATCTTACACATTCATTAAATCCATTAATAGACCATTCAAGACCACGGGTTCGAATAATTGAAAGTTGAATTTCTTCTTTAATCTTTCCAAAACAAGAATTATCATAATAAAGATGTTTCCAGTCGTTGGTTGCATTTGATGATTTTATCAACAATATGCTACTAACAGGAAATATCGTTTTGTTAATCACAATATTATCCTCAAAGTTTTCTTTTATCAAAGTTTCACTTCTTTTGATTTGTTCTTTTAAAGCATCCTCGCTATCAGCCTCATCTACTTTTGACATCACAAACATGATGCTCGGCACATGATGTAAGCTTAATACATTGTCTTTAATAAAACTAATGTCGGTCATCTCAAGCGGCTTTTTGGCACTGCACAGATATATTATTGAATCAGCATATTGCATAAAGCCTTTTGTGATTTCAGAGTGTTGTTTATAGGTAGAGCCAATACCCGGAGTATCTACAATTGTAACACCTTCAGGTAAAAATTCAATTGGAGTATTTACTTGTATGTAAGCAATTCTTCTATTACCTAAATCATTGTTGATACTATTGCTTGCTTCAACTTGAGATCCAAAATGCTTTAGCTCCTCTTTTGTGATTGTCTGTGTATCACCGTTGTCAAATACAATGAAAAAAGATTCTACTTTTGAATTGATAATTTTAAATACTTGTGAAGTTGTTTCCTTATCATAAGTTGGTAAAATGTCTCGACCAATAATGGCATTAATCAAAGTACTTTTACCCCTATTTACTTCGCCACTAATCACTAAATTATAATCAGGTTTAATAAGTAAATTGTAAGCTGCTTCAAAACTGATATCATAAGCTGGCAGATTATCTCCAAATTTACCCGCTTTTTGTTCAATCATCTTTTTCATTATTGAAAGTATGTTGTCTCTCAATAAAGTCGTTTCTTGTTTAATTTCTTCTTGTGTCATATTCGTATTATACATTATGGTCTAAATGCGAAATATCTAAATCATCATGATGATCATCTTCTGGGTGGTGTTTATCTATTTTATATTCCGGATGGCGTGGATCATATTCTTCACTAATAGGTACATATCCGGGATGAGACGGCTCATGATTTGTATCTATGCGGTCGAATTCTGGGAATGTTGGTTCAGGATCAATGGAGGGGTATTCCGATATCCTATAGGTGTCTTCAACACTACTCATAAGAGTTTCTGAATTTTGAATACGCCCTTTGTCGTAATCGAAACCCATCATTGTTTCCTGATTAAATGCTAGTGGGGCTGGCTCTTGAGTTGAAACCATAAAGCAATGAGAATCCTTCCATGCATCCAGAAATTGTTCCATAGGATAAGCTTTTGCCACATCACCGGTTCCCGGGTCTTCGAGAATGACCTGTACTTGCTTAGGGTCACTGGTATCTATTCCAGCAACAATCAGTGCATGATTAGGAGTATCTCCGATTATCGAATCTTTAGCATGTTGCCAAAAACCGTTATGCCAAAGCTCGTTGGCATCAACTCCAATAATTACTTTATGACCTTGTGCTAACTCATTTGTCAAATTAAAGATATTGGCATTTTCAAACCGATTGACTTCCACTCCGTGATTTTCAAGCAAATTTCCTACATACTCCAAAGGAGTTCCTTCACCTTGAGTATACCAACCATGTTGAGTAGCCTCTTTAATTAAATCTTCTTGAGTTACCGGAATTCCAAAATCATTTAATACTAATTGTTGGGAGCGAACAGCACAGGTATCACTATATCCTTGATCTACGTTAGGTGAAACGTAATTGTTTGCCTCTTCTCCAAATTGATTTGGTGCTTTATGAATTGCTATTTCCATCAGATGAGTAAAATCGTTTGCAGATATTGAGTCATTGTGATGCATTAATCTATCATCCAAAAAATTATTTTCATCACTATTTACTGCTACCATTGGAATGTGACTGTGCTCAAACACATTACCGATCAGTGATCCGGCAGCCATACCACCACCTACTATTATAGTAGGGATGTTGCCATTAAAAGATGTATCATTATTTTCATGAGGAGTTCTATCCTCCCCTACTGGCAAATTTGCTGCCAGATAGGCTATCCAAAATTCTTTGTATAGTTCAGGATCGTCCTTGAAAACATCTAGAGTATAATCGTTCTGTTCCTGAGTCGTAGTTCCATCAATAAAAGCAGCCAACAACTCTTCTGATATATATTTATTAGTTTTCATATTTATATTCGGTTAATATATTAGACAGGTGTTTTTTTGCTCTTCTACGTACATTGTACAAATTATCGACGGAAATATTAAGTGCCTTAGCAACCTCCTCAACTGTTTGTTCTCGAATTTCTAATGACATTAAGACAAAACGGTCCCTGGGATTTTTCAATTTATTTATTGCGCCATATAGATCCATATTACATACAAAACTATCAAACTTAGTAGTATTGGGAAGTTTCGCTGCTTCATCTATTTGGGCTTTTCTTGGATCAAAATCTATCCTATCTCGCTTTTTCTTACAGAAATAACGTACTGAAATTACTGAAAGCCAAGTTGTAAACTTGCTACGCCCTTCAAATTCCCTGACTTTTTTCCAGTTGTCCTCACTCAGATAAATATAAAGCTCATTGACAAGTTCATCCTTATCAACTTTATATGAGAAAATCTCCTTGATAATGTAGCCAAACATGGAGCTACATTTCTCATAAAATAAGTACTGAATTACCTGACTATTCCCTTGAATGAGGCTTTCAATGATTTGATGATCAGTTAATGTGAATAATTCATTTTTATTCATTAAAGAAATTAGCTATAATATTTTAAGATAATGACTTGACAAATCTCACTCCACCTATTTAACAGGTATTTAAACAGTCAAAAGAAATACTTCTGTAAATAGTTTAACTAAGTAAATTGCTAATGCGATAAATATTTTACTTTTCAAATAAACTGAGTTGATTGTCATTTTGACTTAGTAAATAATCAACTGAATACTCAAACAAATCTCCAATGTTGGCCTTCTACAAAACAGATACTCTTAGAATCACAAGTGTCTATTAAAATTTATTAAAATCACCTATAATATATTCATATACAATGATATACCCATCAAAAACCTTGTCGCCCTTTTGAATTTTGTTCCTTTACGGCTAACCGGAAATGGGAACAGATATGAATACTGGCAAATTTACCATTTCGCAGATTGTTGAACTTTCAAGGAAGTGTCCTTCTGAACGTCAAATAATCATTCGAAAAGATTAAATCGTTAATATCACTATTGCATGGTAGCCGCTGCACCTAAAATTGCACCAAATACCACGATTAGTATAATTACTCCTATTAAGGAAATAACCAATCCGGCAATTGATAAACCCTTTGGTGTCTTAAAAACGCCAACAAATGAAAAGATTAAACCTAATAACCACAGAATCCAACCTAATACAGGAACCCATCCTAAAAAGATGGCAACTAAAGTTGCTGACCTCCACTATTTTTTATTTCAATCAGCCTAGAAAAGAGATGATCCGATTGCAATGCAACGAAATCTTAGCATTATGAATGTGTATATCTCTTTGATGACTGCAATTGCGCTCTACTTAATACTAATTAGTTCTATTATATCAACAGCCATGGCAACGCTAATTTAACAGATTTGTATCCTCCAAACAGTACACTGTGGTATCGCAATTACCTCATGAATAAGCTTAACCAAGCTTTTACACTCCTGTCAACGTTCCAACAGCCCAACATTTCACCGAGGAAGACCACCCCCTAGTTTTTTACCTCAAATTCAGATGAAAAAAATGGCTCGCTCTTTTATAGCTTCGCCCCGTCAGTCCCAGAGAATTAGTTATAACTCACTGTCTAACAAGGGTCACAAAGATCAAACAAACACATGCAATTTCTGCACATATCTTGAATTTTGCCCTATGTAACTTAGATTGAGTAAAACTAAATATCGAAGCCACAATGATATGAAAAGTTTCTCATAAATACAAAAAAGGTGAAAAAAAAGTAAATTTCCTTATCACCCTGATTATCATAGCCTATAATGATTCTAAAACGACACTTTTGATTGGAAAATGGTCGTATAATCATCGACACTTGTAAAATTTCGCTCTACTCTCTTTTAAGGAAAGAAACTAAGAATTCTTTAAAGAAGAGGGAAAAGCTACTTCCAAACTACTATCGAATAGGGTAACCAAAATAGAACTGCTGTCCCAAATACGAAAAATTACTCCAATAAATGGACTACCGTAAGGTCAACCAGCAGTCGATTTTCTCTTTTTATCTAATTTATTAAAAAAAGTAAATAATCTAACTCATTGATTCACTTAGTGTTATACAAATCCAAAAATCTATATCGTAACATCTTAATATACTGTTCTTTACAAGGCTCTCTCTTATATCCCTCTTATATCCCTCTTATATCGCTCTTATGTTTCTCTTATGTTTCTCTTATTTCTCTCAAATGAAGGGATTATCGTTAAACCTGATGAAATAAGGCTTTTCTGAGACCTGTATCTTTTTTATGGGGGACAAAAATCAACTAGTGACAAAAGTGTTGTTAAACTTTTTGGAACAATCTTTGTACGGTGATAATCTCAATTAAATCTCAATATACAATCAAGCCTCAATCTTTTTATCCGATCGGGGTAGACTCAATCATGAGAGAGGAACCACAGAGATACTGGAAATGTGATGGTTAGAAAAAAGAGATTGGCTACTGGCTGCTGGCAACCGATATAATTTTACCATTATCCGTAAAATGCTCTTTTTTGTTTTTGTTATTAATATCTTTGAACCTTCACACAAAATCTCAAACCGGAACCGTTATGTTAAGCCGCACCTTTACTACCATGCTCATCTTCTTGTCGTTGGCTCTTTATGGACAACAGAACGCTGTGCAAGAGATCAGCTATGTAAATGGCTTTGCGAAGAAGATCGCAGGTAGTGACTTTAATTACCACTCCTCGATATCGATCGCTCGTGAGTGTCTGCTGGCAAGGGCGACCGATGGCACCTCCGCAGTAGAGTGGCAGTCGGCACCGGTTCCGAATAAACCGCTCTCAAAAAAGGTCTGTTTCGCCTGGCTTGCGGCCATAGGCTCCTCACCCGGCAAGGCGGCCTTCGATGTCGAGGTTCAAGGGGTCAAACGTTTTACCTTCTATACCGATGGCAGCGACCACTGGGTGCTGGATGATGGCAACGGAGCCTCGCTGATGTTCAAAAAAGATATGATCGACCAATATGGCGACCACTTCGGATTTATGTTCCTCACCCTCCCCTCGTCGGAACTGACGGTAGGCCAACCCATCACCATCAAGGTCACCGGTAGAAAAGAGAATAAAAGCTCCTGGTATATCGTCTATGTGCTACCGCTCAACGACGGGCTGAATTTCAAAGCCTTACCCGCACTTATCTCCACCAAAAATGGCGAACGCCAGCTGGCTATCGCCGGGATCATGCACTATGGGGCGCCAAACAGAGTAAAAGTCTTCATCAACGACAGCCTCACAGCGGAGGATTCACTCCATTTCGGCTATAACTATCTTAAAATATCGGTGCCACTGGTGACAAAAACCACCTCGGTGCCATATCGTATCGAGGCGGGAGAAAAGATCTGGAGCGGACAACTTGAGCGCTCTCCCGTCAAGAGATG
Organism: Sphingobacteriia bacterium; assembly: GCA_021286705.1. Taxonomy (GTDB): domain Bacteria; phylum Bacteroidota; class Bacteroidia; order Bacteroidales; family TTA-H9; genus JAJTBW01. Next base: position 20,769 of record JAJTBW010000001.1, on the reverse strand, counting down.
GCAGGTCAGCTTCATCCAGCACTCGCATACCGACATCGGATATACCCGTCCCCAAGGGGATATCCTGGCCGAGCATCTGCGTTATATCGACTATGCTCTGGATTATTGCGATTTAACAGACGGGATGCCTTCGGAAGCTCAGTTTCGATGGACGTGTGAGACCTCATGGGCGGTAGCCGAGTATATCAAAACCAGGCCAAGTGAACAGGTGAAGCGACTGAAGCAGCGGGTCAATGAGGGAAGGATTGCCCTTACGGGGATGTACCTGAACTACGACGAGCTACCCAATGAGTGGCTCCTGGCGGAGTCGATGCAGGCGATTGCTACGATACGAGCGGAGGGGCTAAAGGTTGAATCGGCGATGCAGAACGATGTTAACGGCATCGGTTGGGCTATGGCTGATATCTTCCCTCAAATGGGGGTCAAATACCTCAACATGGGGACACATGGTCATAGGGCACTGGTCTGCTTCGACAAGCCAACGCTCTTCTGGTGGGAGTCGCCCTCAGGGAACCGTATCCTCACCTTCCGTGCCGAACACTACATGACCGGCAACACCCTATTTAAGATCCATGCAGGCGACTTTAACATCTTCGAGGAAGAGCTTCTCTCATACCTGACTAAGCTGGAGGAGAAGGGATACCCCTACGACATGATCGCCATACAACACTCCGGATACCAAACCGATAATTCGCCTCCCTCCACCCTTGCATCCGAGATGATCATGCAGTGGAACAAGAAATATAGCTGGCCTAAGCTAACCACCTCCACAGTTGATGGTTTCTTCAGCACCATGGCCACAAAACATCAGGATGAGATACCGGTCATCAAGGGTGCCTGGCCTGACTGGTGGACGGATGGGTTCGGGGCATCCACCCGCGAGGTAGAGGCAGTCAGGGAGGCTCAATTTGAGTTGGCCTCCATACAGAGTCTTTTCACGATGGCTCTATTGAACTATGCCTGGCTCCCAACCGATCTGGAGAATAGGCGTCAGGAGGCTATCAAAGCACAGCTTTTCTATGTCGAACACACCTTAGGATACCATGCTAGCGTAAACATGCTAGCGTAAAAGAGCCCTGGAACCCTAAAACAATCGAGCAAAGAGCCATCAAAGAGTCGTATGCATGGGAAGCCAAACGAAGGGTAACAAGCTTGAAAGAAGAGGCCCTTGGTCAACTACAATCGCTCTTCTCACGAGGGAAAGACCCAACGATCTACCTCTTCAACACCCAGAGCAATCAAGTGAGTGGCTTAACGAAGGTCTATATTGACCATCAGATCATTCCCAAATACCAGCCTTTTATCATTGCCGATGACGCAGATAATCAGGTGGAGGTCCAACTGGAGGAGCCCTTCCCCGACGGAGATATGTGGAACATCTATTGCCATGATCTGCCCCCCTTTGGATTTAAAAAACTGAATATCTACCTCAATGAAAAAGTGGGTTCGTTAGATAACTGGCAGTCCCTAAAACTTGACATAAGCAAGCCCATAGTCAATAACTGGTATAAGATATCATTTGACCCCAGCAGGGGAACCATAAGCCGGCTCTACGATAAACAGTTAGATCGTGAAATTCTGGATGATACAAGTCGCTGGCAGTTTGGCGAGGTAATCCATGAGGAGCTCGGAAACCGTGAGCAGATGGAGATGTACCGACTGACCGATTACCGGAGAAACACACCCGACTCTATCTGGCTTGACCGCACTGAACGAGGTGACATCTGGGATGCCGTGATCTTTAAGGCAAAGACGCCCCTTTGCATGGAGGGTAGCCTGCTTGAGATCGAATATAGGCTATTTAACACCGAGAAACGAATAGACGTTATCTACAGGCTCAACAAGAGATCGATCACCGAGCCGGAGGGAGTCTACATAGCATTTCCCTTTAAGAGCAACAATGGGGAGATTGCAATAGATGTAGCCGGGGGAGAGATGATAGCCGGCAAAGATCAGATTGCAGGCTCCTCAAATGATTGGAACACAATGCAGCGATATGTAAGGGTGGTCAACAAAGAGGATCAGATTGTACTGAGTTCCGCGGGGGCACCACTTATCCAGGCAGGTGGCATCAATACCGGTCGATATCAGGCAGGTGCCATGCCAGCCTCGACCCATATCTTTGGGTGGCCCATGAACAACTATTGGACGACCAACTTCAATGCCGAGCAACGTGGGGGCATGCAGTTCTCCTACTCCATCACCTCAGGAAAGAACAGCCGCACAGATGCCGTTAATTGGGGCAACTCTATCTGTACCTCCCCCGAAGCAAGAGTCTTTGCTGGAGGAGGAGACGACAAATACAACAAAGAGATGGGATCAGAGGCATCCTGGATATCCGGCTGGCCTGATAACATCACACTTATAACAGCAAAGCCCAATGAGCTAGGAAATAAGGCACTAATACAGGTACGTGAGACCGAAGGCATCACCACCAACCTTGAACTCTACAACCCAGATGGGGGACGAATTACGATCACCCCTGTTAATGCATTGGGTGAGAAAATGAAGAATACAAGCACCACTATCAAACCATTTGAGAACCGGTTCTTTTTGTTAAATTAGATGCCATATCCTCGTTAAGCAATATGGAGTTATAATTAAGATAAAATCGCTTTCAAAGAGCACTTTATCAGCCAAAAAATCGATAACATGAAGAAAATCTGGCGCTTGATCTTTATGCTAAGCATACTGCCCATATATTCCCTTAATGCTCAAAACACAAACACTCAAAAGGAGGAACAATATAACAATATAATAGCGGAAAGAATTACCGATGCCATCCGCTTAGGTGACAATTCAATGGCAAAAAGGAACCTCACAGGAATGGTAATCCATTTCTTTAATGCTATGGCACTCTTTAAAACCCTCCCATCCGCTGAGCAAGAGAGGCAATTAAGAGCTATCTATAAAGGACGAGACCTTGATTCCCTAATAAAAGCATTCGTCCAGGAGATCAAAATTGAGGTAACAGATACTATTGAAACAGAAAAAAACCTTCTCCTCAAGTTAAAGATTACTCATAACGGCAGACCCATAGAGAGAATAGATTACCGATACCCTATTTCAGACAGTTACTCAGCCCTTATTAAAGCTAAGCACGGAACAGGTTACATTGAGCTTGATCCTGCTTACTTCAAATCAATAGAAAAATCTACTAAGCCTCTTGTTATAGAATGTGGACTTTTCGATACAACAGTCACTGCAGATTTAGAGGGACTTCAGAGCTACGATCAGGGAATTAACGAGAAAGTCTATACCTTCTATAAAGACAATGCATCCAGATATAGGTATACCATTAACATTGAAGCAATTAAAGACATCTCTCAAAAAAACACTATTGATACAATTAATACGTATAATCCAGTGGATTCCACCTTTTGCAGAATAAATAATCCGAGTCGTTATTTTAGAGTAGTTGAAAAGCTCCAACAGAGATCAACAAAAAATAACCAGCCTAAAAAGCACATAGCTTCCTTTACTTCAGCAGGATTTCAAGCCTTTATGAAAATTATCAATAATAGTGATTGGTTTATGCTAAACGTAGACACACTTGAAACTTATAAATTCAACAAGTGGCTAATTTGCAGGAATCATCTTATCGTAATTAACAACAAAAACAAAAAAGAATCTCGAATTGAAGAAATTGCTTTTTATTTCAATGTTGAAGGTAAAATAGAGAATGTTAAATTAGGAATGAATTATCCGGAAAAAGCTTCTATAAATCGGAACAAGGAAGGCAACAAATCTAACGTAATCTGGGTTCTGGACTTCATGGATAGTTACTACACATCAATAATCACGAAAGACACAGCTTTTCTTGTATCTCTATTTGAAAAACCTGGAGCACTTCATATATCCGGAGATGTTCCAATAGATAAGGATAATGGCTATAACAAGAATAAAAAGACAGATATAGAGAGTCACGAACTGCAAGATTTTCAAGAATGGTGGAAAAGGTTTAAGCGCATAATAGAATCAACCGAAGAAATTACTTTTGAGACCTATTCAATTAGACTTCAAAAAAAACATATAAGTGAAGTATATGGAATAAACCTTTTTCAAACACTTTCAAGTAAACACTATTTCGATAGAAGCTACCTTCTATTCATACCCTCCAGTAATTCTGATAATCAAATGGAAATATTTGTAACCACAAGACAAACGAGACCAAATAAAGACGGACAAGTATATAGTGTAGCAGACTTTGATCTCTAGGAACTAAATTATCTTAATCCGTTTTCCAAGCAAAGCTCTGATATCGAAAAACACATAAATTCCAAAGCCTATCGTTCGCCCAGCCGACACTTTAGTCCCACACATACCTCCATGTACCATCCACCTGCCGCTTCCAAACCGTATGGAAGACCCCTGTATATTCCTTTCTACCTCCTTGCTCATCAACCAAAACCCATTTATACCGGCCATAGGTATAGGCCATATCGCCTCCCTCTGAGACCTCCACATAGTCAGGCGTCCAGGTGACGGTTACCCGCTTGTACAACGGGTTTGAATAGTAATTCCTTATTGCTGCCTTACCCTTTATCAACGAGTCATTATCACGCTTTATAACCCCATTCTCATCGGCATAATAGGAAAAAGCCTCTGCGACACCTTTCTCAGCAGCCATAGCCTGAAACTCCTTTTCCGCCTTAACAATCTCCGCCTTCACCTCCTCTTTCGGTTTGATCGACTTACATGCCACCATCAAAACAATCGAAATCATTAAAAACACCACTTTTTTCATCATAATCATCAGTTATTAAGAAAACATAAATTGCAATAGCCCGGTCAACCTACTAAAGATCGCCTACGATGCGCCCTTTCAACTACTAAAAATCGACTACGATGCGCCCTTTCAACCACTAAAGATCGACTACGATGCACCCTTTCAACCACTAAAGATCGACTACGATCCGCCATTTTAACTACTAAAGATTGTCTACGATCCGCCATTTCCATAACACTATTTTCTCATTGCTAACGCATCCGATAGATCAATGTGACCTCATTTGCCATGGCTATTTCTTTACGATAAAAATAATACAACCATAAAGTAATAACCAACAGCATTACGACACTAAAGATTGGAAAAGCAGAGTGCATTGGATCAATGGCAGGAAAGAGACTACCCATCATCTCCTGAGAAGCATTGATAGTCCAGTGAGCCACAATGCATAAAAGAAGATTACCATCAGAAATAATATAGATCAGTCCGATAATCATCGCAAAACAGATGACCCCGACAAAGAAATAGAGCATTGACACTGGCTCAGAGAACCATTTGCCATACATAATAGGCAGATGCCATAAAGCCCAAATAACTCCCAAGAAAACATTGGCAGTAAAAAACTTATATTTCGCCAGAAACCTCGGGAAGAGATAGCCTCGCCACCCAAACTCCTCGGCTAGAGGTCCTGTGGTAAGCAGCCAAAGAATATGAAATGAAAAGAGATTGGTGAAGTTAGAGACCCTAACTTCACCAATGCCCGAGTCATTTAACAGTAGCCCATAAAACAGATAACTCAGAAACTGCCAGATAAATGGGACAAACAACACCAGTAGCCAGGCCGAAACAGGAGCCTTGGCAACCATCCCCTTGAAGATTGCACCAACACCCTCTCGCCCCTTAAAGAGATAAACACCTATCAATCCGGAGAGGGAGCAACTATATCCGGTATAGAACAAATAGAGATTAAACCCGGTAAAAGCCATATAGCTCCATGCAACCCATGGGATAGCAAAAGAGAATAAGAAAAACACCAGGTAGGAACTCTTCGATAATCGAAAATTAACAATCATAATATTTAGACGTTAGAAAAACCAATCCTCATTGTTTTAAACAGAAAAAGCAAACAGGCATATCTTTTTCAAGCTATAACCTGTTTGCAACCTAATACGTACCATTAAAAACCTATATCATATTACTTGAAGAACGTCTCCATTAAATCCACAAAAGGAGTTGCAGGCTCATTATCTGCACTGTTATTAAAGAGTGCGACCATTGCTTTTCCCGAGGTTTTATCAAAGGCAATAAAAGCCGTAAAACCGCCTGTACCTCCATCTTTAACCACCAATCTCTTTCCGGATGAGGTGTAATAATACTCCCAACCAAGTCCGAAATAGTCTCTATTGTTAATTGAGACCACCGGGATATGGCAAGCCCCTATTACATTATTGCTGTTTTCAGATGAGAGCTGCCCTTTAGCATACTCAATCATATCGGCAAGACAACTCTTAATACCACCAGCGGCAGCCAAACCTGATAAATGCCAGTATTGAGCGTTATTAGTTAAGTTGTGAGGGAAAGCTCTGTTAACGACCCCTTCGATATCGCCCAGTGTCGAATTGGGCATAGCGAATTTACCTAAGATTCCTTCTCCCTCTTTATTAAAGAAGTTCTCATAGAGGATGGTCTTAAGTGGTTTATGCATATTTCTTTCCAGAATAAGGCCAGCCAGTCCGTATGCCAGATTACTGTAATAGTTCGAGAGGTCATCTTCAGACTTGGGAGGGGTGCCGGGGGCACGTAACAGTTTATTCTTTTTTAGATAGCTATAAACCTTAGTACTATCGTATCCTTTATACGGATCGAGTGTATTAGGCAGATCACTGGGGATACGGGGTAATCCGCTTAGATGAGCTAACAGATGCTTAAAGGTCACAGGCGAGTTATTTAAGCTCAGATTTGCTCTCACTTCAAGGGGGAGGTATTCTGCAATTGGAGAAGAGAGTTCGATATTGTTCTGATCCATCCAATGTAGAAGTGATGGGGCGATAAAGGTCTTTGTGAGAGAGCCTATTTCGTAGAGGGTCTTATTATTAGGAAGGGTTTTATTGCCGATACGTGTCTCCCCGTAGTTATATTGAACGACAGCTGAAGGAGAGATTAAGGCAAGGGAGAAGCCAGCAGTAGTCGACTTTGAAGCATAAGCCATGACCATTTTATCGACCATTAGATCCTGAGGAGATTTCAGAGGGTTATCCGACAGAACCTTTTTTTTGGAAATAGTGTTATCACTATCCTTTTCACAGCCAATCAAGAGAACCAGTAAAGCTAAAATCAAAAAACGCATATCTTTCATTTTTCACCATTTTAAGTTAGTAAAGGCGAAAATAGATATGCGTAATATGCTGCTAATTGACCTTAGTCAACTTGAGAATCTTTTTTTCGGATCCGGCTGAGTCTCTCTTTTGTGATACCCAGATAGGATGCAATAAACATCAGGGGGATTCTTGCTACTTCGTAAGGTTGTCTTTCAAGCAGCTCCTTGTAAAGAGCCTCAGCACTCTTCGTACGCAGATCGATATTTCTTTTAATTAGCACCTCAATATAATTGCTTAACAGACTATTAACAAAGTTATTAAACATAGGATTCACTCGTTGAAGGTTCTCAATCTCTCTTCTATGAATTCGGATAACCTTACCATCAGTTAAAGCCTCGATTGTATCGGTGCTCTCTAGCTGATTTATAAAAGCGTAAGGGCAGGTATCAATATCCCCCATAAAGGTAAACCCAATGGTTATATCTTCATCATTGATCCATCGATGCGTTCTAAAACAGCCCTCCTCAATAATAAACACATAATCCACTGTCTCACCCTCGAATAAGATAGCCTCCCCTTTTGCGACAACCAGCATCTTACCAGCCTGCTTAAGAGAAGCCACTATCTCATTATAAGGAGTCTTCTCATCCTCCAACCTATTATTAGGATTAATAGGAACTAACATATCTGCGCACTATTTAATGGTAGTCAAGGCACAACAATCAATATTCAAACGTCAGGATTCAAGACTAGTTATTCAAAATTCAAGACTTAGGATTCAAGACTTAGGATTCAAGACTTGTTATTCAAAATTCAAGACTTAGGATTCAAAATTCAACAGTCAGGATTCAAGACTAAAGATCAAAATTCAAGCCTTAGGATTCAAAATTCAACAGTCAGGATTCAAGACTAGTTATTCAAAATTCAACATTCAACATTCAATAAGTCTCCCTGTCTCAAAGTCTGTCGGTCACAAAGTCTCAAAGTCTCTCGGTCTCCCGGTTTCCCTGCTCCTTCCTAGCTGCCATTAGCGACGCTACGATACTTACCAATAAGATAAAGCCAATTATTCCCAGCGAGACAAAAGGATTAAACTTATACAAATCAGAGATAAGCATCTTTACTCCAACAAAGACCAGGATAGCAGATAATCCATAATGGAGATAAGTGAAGTACTTTAAGCTGCCAGCTAGTGCGAAATAGAGCGATCTGAGGCCCAGAATAGCAAAGACATTAGAGGTATAGACAATAAAAGGATCATTGGTAACCGCAAGAATAGCGGGAATAGAATCAACGGCAAAGATCAGATCAGTTGTTTCTACCAGGAGAAGAACAATAAACAGAGGTGTTGCATGGAGTTTTCCACCAAGCCTTACCCAGAAGTTATCACCTGAGTATTCTGAGTGAATAGGAACAAAACGCTTAAAGAAGTTGATAACGGGACTGTTCTTCGTATCTATTTTAGTCCCTTTATCGCGTGCAATTTTATACCCGGTATATACCAGAAAAGCTCCAAACACATAGATAATCCAATGGAACTTCTCAATTAAAGCGACACCGGCGAAAATAAAGATAGCCCTGAAGACCAGTGCTCCCGTGATGCCCCAGAAAAGAACCCTGTGCTGGTACTTTGCAGGCACCTGAAACGAGGTAAATATCAGAACAAAGACAAAGATATTATCCACCGAAAGAGATTTCTCGATAATATAGCCTGTGAGAAACTCTACCGCTCTGACTTTTCCAAAGTAGTACCAGACACCAACATTAAAGACCAAGGCCAATGCAATCCAGATGGCACTCCATGTCATTGCCTCTTTAAATGAGACCTCATGCGCCTTACGGTGAAACACTCCCAGGTCAAGTGCTAACATAAGAAGCACAAAAAGATTAAAACCTATCCAAAGCCATATATTACTTTCCATTGCTGCTATTTTATATAACATTCATCAACGCAATGGATCCCAATTTTGTTCTAACTCCAAGGAGAATTGATATTTTCTTAATACTTCCCTATGACTCGGTTCTTTACAACAAAGTGAAGAGAACCATTCAAAATCAATTCAAAGTCAATTCAAAATCAATTCACACAGTAAAATCACTTTGTAAGTCCTCGTCTGTGATGAGCCTCCATACTAAGGAAGTTTTATATTAAGACATTTATTTGTGTCACAAAGATAAAATTGCTTACTTTGCCGCTCTAACCAAACCCTTACAAAGCCCTTATACTTTGTTTTGGTAGAACACAATGTTTATGTTTTGGAAGTCGAATAGAATCTTAATAGCAAAGGGATCTCCTTAATACTTGTATCGATAATTCTTGTAGTTTATCGACTATGGGTTCTCAATTCATTTGGATTAAAATATTTTGATAGCGATGAGGCTATAATGAGTCTAGGTGCATTTGATTATTCAAATGGGAGTTTTCACACCCCAGGATTTTATGGACAGTCATATAATCCTATGTTTGAGTCTCTTCTAGCTGTTCCATTTCTCTGGATGGGATTAAAAGCCTATTTAGTTTTACCTTATATCACCTCGGTCTTAACCCTATTGCCCTTTCTGATAATGACGTGGTTGCTATACCGGCGAGGTCAATACACCACAGCACTCCTCGTTATAGCAATTCCATTTATTTTGCCCGTAGAGTACGACTACATTACCTCTCTGAGCCGGGGATGGGTTGGGGGCCTCTTTGTAGGAACGCTGGCATTATTCAGTTTAACAGGGAGAAGCACACCAGTTAAACACCTATGGCTTGGTTTTATCTCTATAGTTGCATTAATAATAGGAACAGGCTCTGTTTTCATTCTGGTGCCTATCTTTTTATATTATGCAATAACACATCTATCTGAGCGAAAATTCTGGATCTATTTATCACTTGGAGCCATCCCTGCTTTAGTTATTGTTGGTCTGTTTTACAGTTTCTACTATGAACATCCAAACGAGAACCTCCACCAGATAAAACTGATAATAAGTTTGAATAACCTATACAGGGCTATTGGCGACATGCCTCAACTGTTCAAGAATGTTACCCCTATGATGGTGCACCCTTTAATAATCTATTTCCTGCTTCCATTAATGGCGTCGGTATGGTTCTTATATAAAAAGAGGTTCCCTGAAGGTATTGCCACTATAGGGTTTCTGTTGGTTTTCCTCTTCTCACTGACCATGTCGAAGGTTTTTGATGGCACTGACTCCGTTTTCTACTCCTATTCCAGAGCTTTTCTAGGACTTCCTCTTGTACTGGCACTGCTTGTCAGTCGATTCAATATAAAAGGAGCGGCCATCTATCCCTATTTACCAATGGTGATGGTAGCTTTTTTAGCCTATAAGGCCTATCTATTCCCAACAACTATCACGAAGGATAAAAAATCGGATTCAGTGGTAAATGTTGCTGATATTGAAGTCTTCCTCTCCGATAGTCATAAGCTTGGTCAACTCTGTAAAGAGAAAAATGTAGAGTTGGTTGTAGTCAATAATCATTGGTTTTACGACCATTTTACCTATGCTTCACCCTCGATCGAAGAGAACTTTCCACCAACACTCCGACCTGCATACGAAAGACGCACCTGGCGCCTGAAAGAGGAGGCTTCTAATGTGGCTAATACCATCCTCTTGATCGACAGAGGCCGTGATATCGCCAACGACAGTACAATATCTATTGCACCAATCCCCAACTTCGAAGGATACTTCCTGATTACCAACAACCAAACGCCAACCCTAGCCCTCCTTAAATCTCTCAAAATCCCAATACGCAAATTCTAATTCCCGCCTGCGAAACAGCCCCCGCCTGCGCAGCAGCCCCCGCTTGCGTAGCAATCCCCGCCTGCGTAGCAGCCCCCGCTTGCGAAGCAATCCCCGCCTGCGTAGCAGCCCCCGCTCAACCCTCTTTTCTTAGCGTAAGCGTAAACGTACTCCCCCGGCCCACTTCAGAGTGCACACTTATTGCCCCATTCTGCTTCAATGCCAACTCTTGACACAAGATCAGTCCGAGGCCGGTACTAGGCTCATTATCGGTGCCTTTTCGTCTAAACTGACTCGTTAAGTTAAACAGATCATGGATGCTTTCATCAGGTATACCCAAGCCAGAGTCACTAATTGATAGATTTATAACGGAGGCATCTTCAGTGGTAAATAGCTCAACCCTTCCACCTGCCGGGGTAAACTTTATAGCATTTGAGATCAGGTTACGCAAAATGGTTCTAAACATATGGGCATCTGCCAGGGCATGGGCTCTATCGGGAAGATTCAGAACAATAGAGATAGATTTGTTTTTCGCCTGAGTCTGGTGTATAGCGATTGCCTCTTTGGTTAGAGAGACAATATCGATCAGGACTAAGTTTGGCTTAACAAGCCCCTGCTTTGTCCTTGACCACTCTAATAGGTTATCCAGTAGTTGATAGAGGTTTGAGGCAGCATTCTTAAGCACATCAACAAGCTTCCCCATTTCATCGACCGAAAGGTTAGATTTCTTCTCAGACATCAACTGTGTAAGACCAAGAAAGCCATTAAAAGGGCTCTTTAGGTCGTGAGCAATGATCGAGAAGAACCGATCTTTCTCAAGCAGACTCTTTTGCAACTCAACATTCTTATCGCGTAGTTCAGATTGATAATTGAGTTGCTCAGTAATGTCGCGTGCTACAAAGAGGATACTTGTGGGACTATTCTCTGAATCATGCAGTACCACCGCATTAATCTCAGAATAGAAGGAATGCCTGTTTGCATCATCAAGAATAACATTGACTGGCCCCTTAAACCGCCCTTCAAGAAGATCTTTAAAAGACTCCTTAGCGAAACCAATACTTTCTATATTAACAAAATCGAAGACACTTCTTTCCAGTAGGCCAAAGATGTTTCTGACCTTAAGGATATCTACGGCTTGATCGTTAGCATACTCTATAACACCCTCCATGTTTGAGATGATAATCGCATTTGGGGAGGTCTCAACAATCGACTTAAACTTAAATTCAGATTCAAAGAGTTTACGTTCTACCGTAATTCTATCTGTAATGTCCTGGACTATGCCCACTCCTCTGATTACCCGTCCCTCTTCATTCAACACAAAATGGCCATCGGCAAAGATATTCCTGATCTGACCATCAGGTCTGATGATTCTGTATTCAAAAGGAGAAGAGATACCAGTTGATAGATTTCTATTAACCGAGAAGAGATAATGCTCTCTATCGTTCGGATGGACATACTGAAGCAGAGTATCAGAGTCGGCAATAGGACTTGAGGGGTGTATACCGAAGATATTGTAGATCTCATCTGAACAAAAAAGCTGACCAGAAAGGATATTCCATTCCCAGCTTCCAATCTTGCCAATACGTTGAGCCAATCTCAAGTTTTCACGGCTCTTCTCAAGCTCCCGATAAGCTTTATTTCTTGAGCTAACATCATGAACAATAGAATATAGCATCTCCTTTCCCTCAATAAAGATGGTACCGGAGTAAACCTCTACATCGCACAACTCGCCATTAGCCTTTCGATGAATAAACTCAAAACTATTACGTAATCCAGCTCTGGCTAACTTCATCCTTTCGGCGATTCCTTCAGGAGGAAGGGTATTGATCTTGCTTATATGCAGATTGATTATCTCATCATGACTCCATCCATAAAAAAGGCAGGCAGCGGGATTAGCGTCATAAATTAATCCATTGGCCGGATTAATCAGGAGCATAACCGAATGATTACTTAAAAACAGAGCTTTATACCGCTCCTCACTCGCCTTTAACTCAAAGTTAGCAAAAGCCATGTCGGTAATCTGCTTTGCAAAAATTGAGGTAAACCTCATTGCATGGATCAACTTTGCTCGATCCCAACGCGGTACCTGATGTAGAGCATCCAAATAATCAGCCTCATCAAATCCACATTTCTTCGCCATCTGAATAAAAGTTGACTCATCAACCTCTTCATCAATGAAAAAGAACTGCCCAATAAAGAGACTTCCCAATTTCTCGCCATTAATAATGATTGGAGCCGCTACATCCCACATCCCATTCTTGCATCGATAGGGCTTAAACTCCTCCTCAAACGATAGAGAAGAGAGATAAACATCGCTCTCAAAGCAATTCTGAGCGGTTATAGGATTCGTTCGATGAAACTTTAAACAGATATCTTTAAAACCAGCCGACACAAGGACATCTCCATTAGTGTCTACTATGGCCATGGCAACATTAACAAGACTACAGAAGTTCTCCATTAAACCCTGGAGTACCGGCATGTCAAGGAGCTCTCGCAACCTAACCATTTAATTGATTTTTAGTAATCATTTATCAAAACACCTAAGGAGCCAAATAAGGTATTCAGATAATTTCCTACTAAATATAGTATATCAGCAACCAAAAGGCAAGCAGACCACCAACCGTTCATCCAAATGCTACTCGAGGGTTAACCCCGATGCCAACAGATCAATAATATGAATGGTCTTTATAGGCAGATTATTCTTCTTAATATATGACTCCATATTCATCAGACAGGATGAATCTGTAGAGACTATATACTCTGCTCCGGTCGCCAATGCATTCTCCACTTTTTGCTCGACCATAGCCACTGAAATAGGTTCATGCTTTACCGAAAAAGTTCCACCAAAACCACAACAGACATCGGCCTCTTCCATCTCTATCAACTCAAGGCCTCTTACATGAGCCAATAATATTCTGGGTTGATCTTTTAAACCATACTCCCTTAACGCTGCACAAGAATCATGATAGGTCACCTTATGAGGAAATGATGCCCCAACATTCTTGGCATTCAATACATTTACAATAAAATCAGTTATCTCATAGATGTTCCTCTTCAAAAGTCGGTACTCATTATGTAGTGCAGAATTGTGAAAAAGATCATAATAGTAATTTCTTACAAAGCCTACACAAGAGGCTGAAGGACCCACAACAGGCCTATCATGCGGAAAATCACGTATAAATTTCTCCCCTAACGACTTCGCTTCATCCCAATAACCGGAATTAAATGCCATCTGACCACAGCAAGTCTGGTTCTTATTATAGTTTACCTTCACGCCAAGATGACGTAACAACTTAACCATGTTCAAACCCGTCTCTGGATAGATTTGATCAATAAAACAGGGGATAAATACATCTACTTCCATATCCTGTAATTTAACGCAGTGGAGTCCTTAGTTGATTTCTGCTGTTTAGCTTGACAAAGTTAGACGTTTCAGACGAAATATTTACAATCTCAAGTGACCTTATCAACAGTAATTAGCGTTAAGTTGTTATCTATCTTTGCTTTCCAATAATGTTCTATGACTCTATATCAATACCCATTTCCTTTAGATCACTCCACCAACCGGGGTACGATTTATTAACTACTTCAGGGTTCTCTATCTCAATCTCGCCGAAATATAGCACAAACGGAGTCAAGGCAATGGCCATCCGATGATCATTATAGGTATCAAAAGAAATCAACTTACTACCAGATTTTATAGTCCCGCCCTGTAGAGCTAAATAGTCGGAACCTTCGTTAGTCATAACCCCTACCCTAATCAATTCATTGGATAGAGATGCAATTCTATCACTCTCTTTCACCCGAAGGGTAGATAAACCAAATAATCTGCAATGAATACCTTTTATTGCTAAGGTCACGGCAAGCGTTGGAACTAAATCGGGAAAACTACTACAATCCAATGATTCAGGAAAAGAGGTAGAAAAACAATCATCCGGCTCAACTTCATTCTCTTCAATTACCCTTATCAAGGCCCCTTCATCAGTAAAGCTAGTCACTACGCCAAGTCGTTTGTAAAGATCAACCACCGCCTCATCGGGTTGAAAGCCGGTCATACTCAGACCCGGGAAAAAGAGCGTATCTGCTAATCCACATGCCACCAAATTATACCATCCTGTTACCGATGACCAATCCAATGGTGCTCTATAGCCTTCAAAACTGAGCTTCCCGGGATAGACGTAGATAGAGTCATTAGACTCCTCATAGCGTCCGCCTAATGATCCAAGTAAAAGTAAAGTAGTCTGTATATAAGAGTATGATACGGGTCTGGTTTCCCATCTAACCAATAACCCCTCTTCAAGGAAAGGAGCAATTAATAAAAGAGCAGTGATAAACTGACTCGACAATGACCCATCAACCAATACCTCACCCCCCATTAATGATGTTGAACCTGAGATTCTGACGGGTAGTCGGCCAGCCGTATCCCGAAGGTTGGCTCCTATATGGTTCAACGAAGCAATCAAAGGTGTGATAGGCCGCTCAATCAGACGAGCATCTCCGGTAACTAGACATTTACGTCGTTTCAGAGCAAGGGCAGCCAGAATAAACCGACTGGTTGTACCCGCAAGACCCGCATTAAGGATTGGCTCGGGCAGATCACTATCGGCTTGAGCAATCAGATTTCTAAGGATAGTAGTATCTAAGGCTTCATTTGGTTGCTCAGGTAACAACGTCTCATTTGAGAGCCACTGTAATATCAAAAGACGGTTTACCACCGATTTAGACAGAGGTAACTGAATCTTAACAGGTGCCTTATGTCTAAGTGGTTTATATACTAATCTTTTATAGCCCATGTCTCAAGAACATTTTCAAGGATAACGGCTAAGAGAGAAACATCCAGGTCATCAGAATAAGAGACCCCACCACGAGAATTCATCAACACAAAAGAGATGGTATCACCGACTCTCTTCTTGTCATATTTAATATACTGAAGGGTTCGATCAGCAACCGTTGCAGCATCACTCTTATCAAATATCACTTTGTAAGGCGGCAGTAACCGATATAGTCTTAAGATGGCCTCCTCGGCTTTGGCTGAATCATAATCGTTCAGATGAACCGATAAGATCAGAGTAACTATTAAGCCCAGGGCAACAGCCTCCCCGTGTAACATAGGCTTCTCCTCCATCTGTGAGATACTCTCAATAGCATGACCAATGGTATGACCCAGATTTAGCGAACGACGATCACCCTTCTCTTTAGGATCACGACTTACCACCCCAGCCTTGCAAGCAATAGATCGAAGGATAAGCTCAGAACTCTTTTCGTCATAACTATCGGGGTGACTCATAGCTACTCGCCAATGCTCACCTCCATCTAATATACCATGCTTTATAGCTTCAGCCAGCCCCGACTTAAACTGACGATCGGTAAGAGTTTGGGTGAGCTCAGGCATCACAAATACCCTAAGAGGGTCAGAGAATAATCCGATCTGGTTCTTTACTGCACCAAGGTTAACGCCAGTCTTACCCCCTACGGCAGCATCACAGAGTGCAAGAAGAGTAGTTGGAATATTAATAAATCGAACACCCCGCTGAAATGTCGATGCACAAAAACCACCCAGATCAGTCACCACACCGCCTCCGATATTTAATATGAGGCTCTGCCTATCGGCACCTCCACTGAGCAGTTGATCCCAAACCATTGAGCAGGTCTCAATACTCTTGGTCATCTCCCCTTCTGGGATCAAGATGATGCCTGTAGCCATGGAAAAGATATTTGACAACCTCTCGGAGGTAGTCTCCATGACAGTGTTGTCACTGATAATCCACAAAGAAGAGTAGTCGAGTGCAGCAATCCATTTAGAGATCTCCTCATCAGAGCCAACACGAACCACCGAACCGGGAATAAGCGAAAGGTATTCAGACATCATTGCATTATTACGTAAAGAGATTAAACTGCAAATATCTGACAAAAAGGTATTCAGGAGAGAGAAAATCAAAATAGATGATACATGAAATTCAAATTTCAAAAAATTCAAAATTAGCGGAGATGAATTGCTCTTTTAACAGGAAATAAGGTTAAACTACCAAGAGCCCACGTCGACAGCCATTGAATCTTGAATCCTTTGAATCTTGAATCCCTCCCGATGACAGCCATCTGCCAGAAGTCAAAATCTATTTCCCCTTCTTGGTACAATCCTTGTACAGATGCAATATTCTAGATATGACTTTCAAACGAAACAATATAAATAGCATATGATAGATACATCGAAACCCGTTCATTTGAACGACATGACCTTTGATAAATTAAAATCGCAGGGGTTAGTATTAGTTGATTTCTGGGCATCATGGTGTAGTCCATGTAAAGCTCAGGATCCGATTTTAGAGGAATTACTTAAGCAAGAAAACGGGAAAGTAATGGTAGCCAAAGTAAATGTGGATGATAACAGAAGCCTTGCCGGGAAGTTAAACATCTTCAGTATTCCCACGTTGATCCTTTTTAAAGAGGGGAAAGAGATTCGACGTATGACCGGAACACAACCGCTGAGTCGGCTGACACAACTGATCAAAGAAAATAGCTAATTTGGCAGTTTCCTTTAGTCGGCAGTTGGTGGCATGACATTATGACACGGTGAAGGATGGTTACAAGCAGCTGGCAACTAGCTGCAGGCTGAAGGGATTCAAGGATTCGAGATTCAAGATTCAAAGGATTCAAGAGTCAAAGGATTCAAGATTCGTGGATTCAAGATTCAAAGAATTCAAGGATTCAAGGATTCAAGATTCGTGGATTCTAAATTCAAGATTCAAGGATTCAAGAGATTGGGTTAAACTAGTAAAAGACAAAGCAGGATAGATTCAAATAAAGCGAATAGATGAAAGAAAAAGCGATAATATACTTAAAGAAAAACTGGCCGGCGGTAGCAGGCATCGTAATAGGGATGGTGGGAGGTTACCTCTACTATTTCTATGTTGGCTGTGCTTCCGGAGGTTGTCCTATACAGTCTAATCCGTGGTTTAGTACCCTATGGGGTGGGGCTATGGGATATCTGTTAGGCGATATGTTTGTAAAGAAGGAGAAGAAAAAGGATGGTGAAGAGGATAAGCTGTCTTCATCGGAGAACGAGAAATAGGAATTAGACCCTTATTAGGGTCAGAGGATTCAGTGAGATAGAATTCGTAATTAGCTCATTTCAGCGAGTTGATTACGAATTTTTTTTGGGAGCCCTTTAACTACTTGTTCATAAGAGTGGTCTATCCATTCATAGATAAGTTGATCATCAGGGATGCCATCATAGTTAACAGTATTCCAGAGAGACTTACTCATATGAAAGCCAGGTTGTACTGCATCGAAACGTTCACGTAGTTGAATAGCAAGTTCAGGATCGCATTTGAGGTTAACGCTTCTATTCTCGACGAGGTCGGTTAGGGCAAACATCTTACCCATGACCTTGAAGACCAAGGTAGTTTCATCGAAAGGAAACGATTCAGTGGTCCCTGGTTTAGCGAGGCAGTAGTTTCTCAGAGCTTCAATATTCATAGATTATCAATTTGGATTCAAGTTATTACATTTTGAAAAAACTGTATCAAACGGATACACATCGACGCAGAAAAAGAGAAAGCACAACAGTCATAACATAAAAAAACATGAAAAAATGCGACTATAACAGACAGATTATCAAATTAAATGATAGAATTAACGGCCTATTTGAGCCCGTTTTAACAATCATTCACACAAAAATAATTTACCTTTGCCGCTAATGTGGCAAAAAATCGTTTTTTAACAAATGAAGGTTGACCAAAAACTTCACTCTATGCTACTTAGTCAAAAAACCTCGGACCTCAAACGAAGAATGAGAGAAGCACTTCAGGGCGGTGGAACAAAAGCCATCGAGAGCCAGAAGTCAAAAGGAAAGCTTACTGCACGTGAAAGAATCCTGGCATTATTAGATGCAAAATCATTCCATGAGTATGATATGTTTGTATCGCATGCCGGTAAGGATTTCGACATGGACAAGAAGTTTCTCCCCGGTGACGGTGTTATCACGGGTACCGGAACAATCAGTGGATATCCTGTTTGTATCTATGCGCAGGATTTCACTGTGGCAGGAGGTAGCCTCGGCTATGCCCATGCCAAGAAGATCGTGAAAATCATGGAGCAAGCTATGAAGTTGAAGGTACCCATCATAGGTATCAACGACTCAGGAGGAGCTCGTATCCAGGAAGGAGTTAATGCACTGGCAGGTTATGGTGATATCTTCTACCGTAACACCATGGCATCAGGAGTTATACCTCAGATAAGTGTAATTCTTGGTCCTTGTGCAGGTGGAGCGGTCTATTCTCCGGCGCTGACCGATTTTGTTTTCGTTGTAGACAAGATCTCTCAGATGTTTATCACCGGGCCAGAAGTTATCAAAACTGTATTAGGCGAAGAGATCTCAAAAGAGGACCTCGGTGGTGCCCGTGTACAGGCTGAGATAACCGGCAACGCTCACTTCTATGCCGAGAGTGAAATTGAATGCTTTGAGCAAATCAAGACACTCGTAAGCTATATTCCTTGGAATAACGAGAATAAGGCAAAGCCTTTCCCAAAGAAAGCTCCCAAACGTCAATATAAGATTGATGATATCATCCCGGCAGAGAACTCTGAACCTTATGATGTTAGAGACATCATCAGATCTATCACCGATGAATCTGAATTCCTTGAAGTTCAAGAGCGCTATGCTCGTAATATCGTTATTGGATTCGGTCGCTTAGGCGGTCAGAGTATCGGTATAGTCGCAAACCAACCCATGGTCTTAGCTGGCGTACTCGATGTTGACTCCAGTAATAAAGCTGCTCGCTTTATCCGTTTCTGCGACTCATTCAACATTCCACTGGTCACTCTCGTCGACCTTCCCGGTTATCTGCCAGGAGTAGATCAGGAATACCAAGGCGTTATTCGTCATGGAGCAAAGGTACTCTATGCATATTCTGAAGCTAGTGTTCCTAAAATGACTGTTATTATGCGTAAAGCCTACGGTGGTGGTTACATTGCGATGTGCTCACACCACTTGAAAGCCGACTTTGTCTTCGCCTGGCCTACCGCTGAAATTGCCGTTATGGGACCTGAAGGAGCTGCAAACATCATCTTTAGAAAAGAGATCGTTGAAGCAGAAAACCCTGAGGAGATGCGTAAACAGAAAATCGAGGAGTACAAAGAGAAGTTCGCTAACCCTTACGTAGCCGCTGCCTATGGCTATGTTGATGCCGTTATCGAACCATCTGAAACAAGACACTTCCTTATCCATGCCCTCGAGATCTCTCAAAATAAAGCAGTTCTCAATCCATGGAAAAAACATGGAGTTCCTCCATTCTAAGCCGATAACTTATCGTACTTATCCGCAATTCTATTAAGAGAATGTTAAACGAAATGTTACCAGTCAATGGAAAACGAGGAAAAAAACAATCAAACAGATATCCCTAATCACAACTGGGGCTTCATCGAAGTCGATGATGTACGATATAGAACTCTTTACCCAAACCATTTTGGGCAGAGAAAACGTATATCTGGAAATCCCTATTTAATCAGTGCTCTTATCCCCGGTACCATCCGTGAAATCTTTGTAAAAAAAGGACAAAAGGTAAAAGCCGGTGAAAAATTACTCCTCCTCGAGGCAATGAAAATGAACAACCAAATAGTCACCAACATTGCAGGTACTATCGACATTGTTCATGTCTCAGTTGGCGATGTTGTTCCAAAAGACACAATGCTTATTACGCTTAAACCATAATTAAACTTTTTTAGAGCAGGCTCTCACCCCGAGACCCTGCTCTCTTTTTTTTGACCTTCGCATTTGCTACATAATTAAAGCCCCGCTATTTATGTGATATAAACAGCGGGGCTTTGCTTTATTCGCCAACTGTCATTAGCACAGTAATCAACCTCTTACAACATCAACTTATTTCCTGACTTCGACACTTTCTTTTTAATTTTTAGTCTCTCCTGCCAGCCCCAAATATCCATGCTTCCAATTCTCTGATATTCAGCATCTCTAAAGCA
>JAJTBW010000152.1 GCA_021286705.1 Sphingobacteriia bacterium | reverse complement strand
TGATTTTTTTAATCCACCTGAAAAATCAATTGATCCGAAATTGTCTCAACACTTTATGCTGTATGGAATAACCGGCTAATCAAGAATGAAGAAATTACTGATGAAATATTGAAGGATGATTTTTTAAACTGGGATCGACAAAAAATAAAATATAAGAATAGGTTGGACGGAGCCTTGCAGTGGATGAGAGACAATGGGGTTGTTCCAGAAGGCTGGGGAAAATTGATTGAATAGTTTGTTGTTAATAAGCGTAACATATTATATGAATTGTATTAGTTACGACTTAATCTGACACTATAAACTTCTACAATTAATATTTATAAGTCCCTCATTGCAAATAATGGTCGAAGAAAGTGGTTATTCCCTGACATTTTGAATTCCCATTTATTTTAGCAATCGTGAAATAATCTGCATCACTGATGTACGCAGTGTTCGGCTTGCCTGAGCGTTGAAGCTGACCTGTTATTCCTATGATTGACTTCTTGCTATCATAATCTGTATCTGATTTTTTTGCACTTCGGTTTTCCGTTATTTCGCTTGTACCAGCAGTAATGGTCAACTTAAGGGGAAATATTCTATTTGGGTCGTGATGCGCATTCAGATATGCTTCTGCTTTACTAAATATTTCCTCATTTCCAGTTTGCATCAATGGAACTATTATATCTTCAAGTTTGCCAGTATTGTTATCGCTACCAGTAAAAATGAATGAGCCTATTTTCAACCCTTCATATGTGCCGAATGAGCCATTGCTTGCCAAAGCATCATCTGGCAATGTGGTTAAAACTTCTCTAACCTCATTCTGTACTTCTAATAATCTTGCAGTAACGCCTTTTTTGTCGGCATCAAATAAATAAGCAACCGAAAGTTGTGTGTTGTCAGGCAAACTCTTAATTTCCCCAGATTCGGGAATTAGACTTCTTAACGTGCCTAGAATCTTCTTGCGGGGAGCTTTCTGACCATCCCCACCCATTGCAAAAAGAAATACATAGTTGTCATCTTTCTTTAAAGTGCGCCTCGGTAAGCTATTATTCCCAAATTCCTGAAGGTTTAAATCTTCTACATTGGTCATTTGAATTTGTTGTAAAAGAACTCTATTCATCGGTTGAGGAAATTGATTAATCTTAGTTCCATCTGCACTTATAAACCCATTGCATTTAAGTACTCTACTTATAAAGGCGACATCATGTGGGCCTTCGCAAAGTGCTAATATTATTTGTGTTAGCATTATTATCTAATATCAATGTTTATCGTTTCAACTAATTGTTTCAGTTTATTTCCTGGCAAGAATTTACATACTATTTCTCCATCTTCATCCATATTAAGTGCATATGCTGTCAGTTCATCATCAGCAAATTCATTCTCAACAAATGCATCAATGCATTCTTTACTATGTGTTGAAATGAGTACTTGCACATTAAATTTTTGGGCTATTTCCTGAATAAATTGAGTAAAAGCGACCAATAGGCTCTTATGCAAAGCGCTATCAATTTCATCAATGCAAAGAATGCCGTCTTTACAATACCCTAATAGCAAAGCAATTTCAAACACCCTTTGAAGCCCTTCACCATACTTGGTGAGATCAATAGGTTTTTGATTGTTATCAGATGAAACCATAAAACGATTTTCACCTGCTTCACTTACGAGCTCAATATTTTTTATGGAACGATCCAATTTTTCCCGGATGAAGTCCTTTACCTGTTCAAAGTACCCTTCTTTAACGGCTGCTGTATGGGCTGTCTGTAGCAGATTATTATTATAGCGGTATGGACTTGTGAAAGCAGCACGACAAAGTATTTTGGAAACTTCATACCTCATTTCCGGCTCTTTGTTGGAATATAAATGAATACTACTGCTAAGATTGTCATTGACAATTGTAGCATTGGAAATAATGGTTGACAAGTAACCTGTTCTTTCGACATTCTCTATCGTTTCCTCAGATGTTATACTCAATGATGCCTTTGTATTGTTAAAGTCTCCATACAATTCAATACTACTGAGGAAGTTTTTATCCATCCAAACTGAATGAACCTCGCTTGAAAACTTACCTCTGTATTTCTCTAAATCAAAATATGTGTTGATGTCATTTAGTTGAGAAAGAAGGTAAAAGGCTTCCAACATAGAGGTTTTACCCATGTTGTTGCCCCCTGCAAAAATGTTGATGCGTTTGAGGTTGGAAACGTCCAAATTCTTGAGTTTACGGTATTGCTCAATATGTAATGAAACAAAGTGACGAGTGACGGTATCAAAGTATTTTGCCGCCTTCTTTTCATTGATTAAAATGAGTGCTTGGCTCACTGGAATAAGTGCATCCAGTTTCAGTTTTACTTTATTGATCTCATCATAATCAGCAGGAGTAAGAAACTCATTGAAATTAAAAGCTACCTTGGCGGAACTTTTAATGGTTTCGATAGCCTCCTTCAATTTGGCTTCACCGATGGTATCACTGAAAGTATAGCCCTCAGCAATGCTACGACTTTCTTCCATTCGCTTCAATGCCTTTTCATCGTTAATGAAAGTGGAAACCTCTCTTACTTGCCTGTACTGCGTAATAATGGGGTCCTTGATTACCTTTCTTTCCTCTTCACCGTCTATTCTCTCTATTTCAATTTCTTCGCTTTTTGAAACCCATGAAAAAAATCTTTCGGCATTCACTTTATTTTTTGCAATATATTCTGAATCCTCCCAATCTAACCATTTTTTCATTGCAGGATTACTAATGGCTGTTTCAAAAATGGAGTACATGGGAGTTTGAAACTGATCCCCATAATCACTCTCTTTGTATTGGTTAACCAGAGCAAGTGTTCTTACACTTCTTCGTAATGTATATTTTGATATACCCAATGCATTGCATACTTCATCTTCAGTTTTGCGATATTTATATACCAAATCCTCAATTAGTTGGGCTTCATTTACTGCACTCCATCGTTTTTTCCCGCTGATGTGGTGTAGACCCATTGTTATTAGGTGCTGAACAGGGTCTTCTTCAACGATTTCAACAAGATTAACACTTTTGAAATCGCTTTCGGTGAGTTTCCCAATATCGTTTCCCTTCAAGTATTCATCATATAGAAATTTGAGAGTAGTAACCCTTCTATTTCCTTCTAATACAAGGTAGTTGTCATCAATTTTCTTTACCTGTATTTGGTCAATATCTAAAAAGCCATTGGTTTTAAAACTACTAATGAGGTCGATAATATTTTCGTTGTTTTTACCGGAAATAAAATTCATAGTTCGTTGTTGAACCCGTTGATCAGCTACAAGATCTTCAGAAACATGTCTATAGTCCTGTTTGTCAATAAACCTGTAATTGTTAGGATCTAACAACAGATTTTTTATATGCTTTACGATTCTTTTACTTTCCATTTACGTATCTACTTAAAGAATAATGTGCTAATTTACTAATTTATTATAACTGTATCACTTATCGATTTACTGTCGAAGATCATTGTGAATTTCACGATATCTTTTCAATCCCAAGGATTAGGCACTAGTCATTTTGCCTTTGTAAACCACTTATTAATAAATTTATATATAAATATGCGTGGTCTTAGTATAAGTATATCAAAGCATCTTGGAAACAATTTCCAAAGCAACCGCAGCTTTACGGGTAATAGTGTTAGTGAAAGTATGCCGGGCAATGTGAGAGGTAAGGTTTTTGGAGATCCTGGCCTGGATGGTCACCGCCTTAAAATACCAATTATAATCCTGGTTGCTGTTAGTTTTGATTACCTTGCCTGGTTTTGCGTCTCTGGGAAGGTGGAGTCATTTCGATGATTAGTTGGGGATGGCAAAAAAAATCTATCAACTAGTCGATGGTCAACTTTCGCTTCCCTCTATAGATTCGATCCTATAATGATCGTCTTCGAAGAGGTACATTCATAATATAGTGTGGCCATTCAAAGACCACACCAAATATTAATACTCAAAACTGAGAGCTGGATTCCATTATTAAGCAATACATCCTATTTACCCATCAAATTCTTCATCCCGTTCATGATTGTTTTCTCATGGACCTTGGCATAAATCTGGGTCGTTTTGGTGTCGGTATGTCCCAGCATCTTGGAATCGATTTCCAAAGGGACTCCAGCTTCCAGGGTAATGGTGGTGGCGAAAGTATGCCTGGCAATGTGTATCGTCAAATTTACGACCATACCTCAAGCAAAACCAAACATAATGACACAAACGAAACGTAATCTACTCA
Source organism: Sphingobacteriia bacterium (assembly GCA_021286705.1). Taxonomy (GTDB): domain Bacteria; phylum Bacteroidota; class Bacteroidia; order Bacteroidales; family TTA-H9; genus JAJTBW01. The sequence continues at coordinate 6,117 of JAJTBW010000152.1, read as the reverse complement.
AAATTAGTTGATTTTTGTCATTTTCTAAGAAGCAAAACATCCCAAAATCCCACATTTTTTTAGTTCCCTAATTGCGATTTTTTCCACTGTAGAAAATTCATACATATCGACACATATCAGCCGCAAGATTTCTAATTGAGATTTCTTGCGGCTGAACTTATTTACGATAAACTGAGTATTTATCTAAATGAATTACGAAAACCCTTTTCAAGTATAGCCTGGATATCACTCTCCCTAAAGACCATCTTACCACCTATTCGAAAATAAGAAATCTGTCCGCTATACCTCCACTCTTGTATCGTTCGACGACTTATCTTTAATCTTACTGATAATTCGTTGTCTGTAAGGTAGAATTCGTTGTTCAGTGGTCGTCTCATTGTGCTTTGTCTTATTTCAGACAAAGTACTACTTAATGTTTCAATGGTTTTCATCAATGAAATTATCCGTTCGTCTGATTGATTGGTCTTAGCATGTTTCATAAGGCTGTCATCTTTTTTAGGTGTCGTCATTGACCCCGATTTGTTCATACTTTGATCAACAATAGACTTTGTATGTGTTTTTATTTCAGAGGCAATGACACTTAACTTTTCAACCAATTCCAGTAAAGAAATTAGCTGTTTTCCTAACTGATTATTCATAAGCCTCTTTTTTTTATAGAGTTATTAAGAAAAACCTGCACATCTTTAGGCCGGTAATAGGTTTTGTGCTTCACCATTGTATAGGCTATTTTACCTGTTTCACGTAATGTTTGCAAGGTCCGTTTGGTGACACCCAGTATTTCACAAACCTCTTGACCATCCAGCCACTGTTCCAAAATAGTATCTTTACTACTGTTGCGTATCTTATTGGCTTCATCTACTAACTTATTTAGCTTCTCGAGCAGCGAATCAAATAAAGCTGCGTCAATCATTATAAATTCCATGTTATTGTTTGTTTTTTATGTGTTGTAAGCAAGTGTATTGAACCTGTCATTACTAACACGAATTATTTTACTTTGCTTTTAATTGATCGGCCTAAGCACACTTGCCATGTCTGGCATAATGTACCCTCCTTCATTGGTCTCTGATTCTATGTGCGTTTCCCATAGCTCCATCTCGTCGGAGGATATGCCTTGTGTGACATTACACAATTGACAGTTCCGTGCTGTTGGCTAAAATACTGATGACTATAACCCCCAGCTTGTCATGAAGAATGATGACAGGTTGCCTAAGATTGAGATAGAATATTACTCATCATTTATGTTATACGAATATTTTTCGTATATTTGCGGTAATATATCTGCGTATTACATAAAAAATATGGCGAATAAGGAAATCAATAGACTTCGTGTGGTTCTTGCAGAGAAAGGAATTACTAATAAATGGCTTGCGGAGAAAATGGGCAAAAACCAAACAACAGTTTCTCGCTGGTGTAATAATGACATGCAGCCGTCATTGGAAACTTTGATACAAATTGCATCTGTATTAAAAGTGGATATACGAGATTTATTAATCCCTACATTGGAGAAAAATGGATAATACAGACAATTCTCTTATTAATGCTTTCGGTGGCGTCTTTGAAAGCTTAACTGATGGGGAAAGATATCGCCAAGCTCCTCCGCGTGGGCCGAGAGAGGATATTGCAACACTTTCAGAAGAAGAACTCAAAGCTCGGCGATTAAATGAGAATGGGGAGTCATTGGATAGAAATGATAATTACAGTCCAAGTACTCATAGAAACATATCCATAGATATAGAGGATAGTATGGTTCCGCAACAAATAGGATGTCCCACTGTTGATGAGCTTGATGGTATTAATGTTTGTGGAATAGATGGCTCAAATCAAAAAGTGGAGAAAAATTCTTTCTACCTCATTTTGGCAAGGGCTGCTATTGTGAATTTCAAATATACTAAAGGAACAGAGCCACCTTATTTTTATAGAAAACACAAAGATGCCACAGCGGTAACTTGGGTCGATGGAAATATTTTCACAGAGAATATCATTTTACACACTAATGATAAGCTGAAAAAAGAAAATAATGATCAAGGTGTTAATATATTCTCTATTGTAAAAGCACAGGAAGAAAGTAATATTCCCTTTTTGGTTAGATATGACCATACTAAAAGCGACAAAAGCCCTTCTTCACATGCTTTAGGGTGGGCTGTTAAATTTCAGCAAGCATTAGAGCTATTGTGCCTGACTGAAATCAAAACCAGTGAAGATCAAAAAACGGTCTGCATAAAAGATGGCCCCCTCTTTTCTACCAGCAGTTCTACGCAAGATTCGATAGATGGATTGCGTCCGATCATTACATGGACAAATCAAACACTGGTATGCGTTTCCAAAAGGATTAATGATTCAAAACTATTCTTAGAGACATTATGCTCATTTCCTGATTTGTTAAATATTTATTTTCCCGGAGATGAAATAACGAAAGACACCATCCAATCTATAGGGACTGATTCTCTTTTGCTTCAAAGGATACTTCTGCCAGGATACAGAACTCCTCTGATAAAAGCAGTCCCAATTGCAAGACAGGGTGTCTGTACCGAAGCTAAAAATAATCTAGAACAAGACATAATGCCTCTTCATTGCTACTATAGAGGGAGGATAAATCCTCAATCGTTTATTCGGATGGAAATCCCATTTTTCATGTGGGAGAAAAACAAAAAACAGGTTGAGGAGGCTATTAAAATTGTAGCCTGGCAACATGAATTAAACGGGAACGTTCCATTTGTACAGTCTGTTGCCGACGATCTTTGCCAATTGGCGTACGAAAAAGAATTGCTGGAGAAACAAACTTTAGCAGCGTTAAACTTAAAGAATCTTTCATTAGCAGAAAAATATTAATAGATATGGAATCAACAGAAAAATATTGTGCAAGGCCCTATCATGACCTTCATTCTCCTTTCAGCATTGATGAACGTGGTGCTTTTGCCGAATATATTATCCATGATCCAAATAAAATGCCCTCATTGGCTTTGGGGGCAACAGTCATTATAAAAGACAAGCGAGAAGATTCAGATATTTGGATCGCAGCTCGTATTGTTGGATTAAAGGCCATTTCACCATTTAATCCTGAAAAGCAAAGCTTATTATATCATTCTGATGATACTTTTAACCCAACAATTCCTATTGAAGAATTGAATGGGCCGCATACTCATCAACCAATGATTATAAGAGTAGAGCTAACCCGTGAAATGACCAGTAAAGAAGATGGTTCGCAAGATTTCATTTCGTCTGCAATTCAACGCCCGCCATCTGCTGGAAGTAAACTTGTTTTTCCAAACGTGACGACCGTTCCGGGCGACCCATCTCCTTCTTTAGAACAGATACTGGATATACGACAAAATGGTATAGAGTTAGGAATGATTGGTTTTGGAAATATTCCATACGAGTCTAATAATGAATTCTTAACTTATCGGTGGGATATAGATAATTTGGACAATAAGCATGTTTTTATTGTTGGAGAAAGTGGTTCTGGCAAAACCGTTCTACTTAAAAACTTGGCCTACCAAATACGCAAACACAATAAGAAAAACAGGGTTATTCTAACGGATGTTCAAGGTGATATATCTCAATTACTTCTGTGGGATATTGACAATATCTTGAAACCACGGTTAACATGGCAAAAGAAGGTCAGTGATAAACATAAGGATACTGAAAACTCAACATTTGCAAAAGAATGCTTAGCTCCTTTCCAATTAGTCATTCCTAAAGTTAAAACAGCAGATCAAGATGCCGATATTGTTGCGTTGAAAACTCTTGCCACAAAACAGGGCGTGGTGATAAAAGAGATAAGTCTTCGGTTACAAGATTTGAATGCTCCTTCGGATGTTGAATATTTATACAGAATATCTTCCCCACAGGTAGCGGGTTTACTTGATGATATTGCAGAAGATTTGCGAAACAGGAAAGAAAAAATTACAATAGAACGTCTGGATTTGGCTTTAAATCGCTTGTTGACTCGTAACACAGGAGCGACCATTACATTAACAACAAATGGTCTTGCCTATTACAGAAGTACGTTTGAAGCAGCTAGACGCGCTTTGCGTAATCTAAACAACTATTTTGATAAAGACCAAGAATCGTTACAAACGGAACAGAACCCACTTGACGTTTTTCAAGCGGAAGGAACAACTATTTTATATTTGGATCATCTAAACTTAGATGAGAGGCTGATGTGGGAAATGCAGTTGGTAAAATGGTTGTATGAGAATAAAAAAGATATTAGTAATACTTATGTCTTTTTTGATGAAGCGCACCAAATTATCCCTAGGACAGAAAATAGTTTTGGCTCTCCAGGAGTTTTTGAACGGTTACGTTCGAATTTTGAGAAATTAGCACGAGAAGGTAGGAAGTTTAGAATTAACCTTATTTTGAGCACTCAAAATCCCAAAGACTTACACGAAATTGTTCCTGAACAGTGCCCAACTAGAATTGTCATGAAGATTAATCCAAAAAATGCCAAATATGCATACTTGGACGACGGATTGGAATACATCGCTAATAGCTTTGGACAAGGACAGTTTTGGATACAAAGTCCATTTAATGGAACTCCTGATTGGGTGAGAGTCCATAGTGTAGCACCTCCTCTTCCACATGAACCAATGGAATCCTTCAGGAAGCATTTAGAAACTAAAGTAAAAGAAAAATAATCTGTGTTAGAACGGAGAAAAGCATATAACCCACCTGTAGATTGGAGCCCCACGGAAGAAGGTCTCCTTTTGAACTATCTTGAAGAAAATTCTTTTGATTCCAAAAGATTGAGAGAACTTTTTCCTTCGAGGACATTGCCCAGTATTCGTAGTAAAGTCAGAAAACTGCGAATTAAGTACGATTTATTTGGAACGAGTTACCGGGACGAGAAAGAAAATTTCACAACCGAGATTGCACAAATAGTTCGGCCTAAAATTGTCTTCGAAGCTTATGCAGGCGCAGGGCATCAAACTTTTAAATGGATAGAATACTCAGATACGGTATATGCTTCTGAAATAATGAAGTACAAATTGAGCCAATTTGAGTCTTTGGCTCAGCAGAATAAATTTAAGAAGAAAAAACATTCAGGTAATTGGTATGTCTTTGAAAAAGGGGAAAAGAAAATATATCTATGTATTGGAGATGCTTTAGATGCAGCCGCAGAATTGAAAGTGAATAAAATTAAGGTTGATTTAGTAGATCTTGACACCTGTGGATCTACTCTTCCTCTTCTGCCTACTCTCTTGCTTCTAACAAAACCCAGCCATGTTGTAATTACGCATGGGGAATTTCATTCTATGCGATTTAAGAGAGAGGATGTTTTAAGGCGTCTATTCGTGCATAAAGATATTGCTCAGAATCCATTGCCTATGGATGTTGATGAAATGAGTCATGAGTTAGATAAAGCTATAAAAGTGGCGGCTTTACGTGCTCATAACGAAACTGTAGATTCGTTTTGGCTTGAATTAGTAAAAGAAACATGGCTAGGAGGACGATTTCATGGCATGCTGAGACGATACTACAAAGTGAAGAAACCGAGAGCAACATCTGATTGTATTAACGAAATATCAAAAAAGTAAAAAATAAGTAGCTATGGCATTACCGATAAATATTGACGATTTGATTAACTCTCGCACTGTAGAATCTGTGAGAATTGAATTTAAAAAAGGGTGGAATCCGGAAGAGATTATCCGGACAATATGTGCTTTTGCTAATGATCTCAATGAATACGGCAGTGGCTACATTGTAGTTGGTATTGAAGAAAAAGATGGAACTCCGATACTGCCTCCTGAGGGATTACAACAAGAACAAGTAGATGCTATTCAAAAAAAGTTTGTTGAGTTATGCAATTTGTTAACTCCTAAAATATTCCCGGTTATTGAACCCATAGAGTTTATGGGAAAATATGTTATTGTTATTTGGGTGACAGCAGGCGAAGAAAGACCATATTCTGCTCCTGCAACATTAGGCAAAGGTATTCAACATAAAATATATGTTAGGCAAGGTTCAGCGACTGTGGTTGCTACACCATTGCTGGAAAACCGATTGAGAGAATTGTCTGCGTATCGTCATTTTGATGATCGAGTGAATACAAAAGCAAGTATTGATGACTTTGACTTGGGGTTAATTCAGGCTTATTTACAAGAAATAAAGAGTAGC
>JAJTBW010000151.1 GCA_021286705.1 Sphingobacteriia bacterium | reverse complement strand
GAACCATACCCACTACTGATTTTGCGGATTAGATGTATAAACCCCACCAATGATCGGGCACAATCTTTGAATTTTGAATCTGGAATTTTAAATCCAGAACACTGATGACGCAGATTAAACAGATTTACACTGATTAATTTAAACGCTACCAGTAGAGACGCGGCATGCCACGTCTCTACAAGAAATCTCTAGGCGACATATAGGTGCGTAGCATCGGAAATAGGATCCCTAATCGAAGCACCACATTTTGGGCAAATCCCCTGCAAGGTGCGTAGCACCGAGAATATTTGTAGATGGAGGTGCGTAGCACTGGAATCAGGATGCACCTATTTAAAAAAACCTAGAGGTGCGTAGCACCGGAAATATTTTTAGATGCGTAGCACCGGAAATATTTTTAGATGCGTAGATTAACAGTATCTCACTAAAATAATTCTTGAAATAATAAACCAAAACCCGTAACAATCTTGATTATCTCTTACTTCAATTAACACCTAGATTTGTTGAATCCAAAATTTCATTCTTTTATAATATATAACTCTAATTTTAAAACCATGGCCAATACATTCACCCAATGTTATGTACATCTAGTTTTCTCGCCAAAAAACAGAGAGGCATTAATTCTAAATGATTGGAAAGACGATCTTGAAAAGTATATAACCCACATCACCAATTCTCGAAAGCATCGATTATTGTCAATAAATGCCCCAAGAGATCATATCCATATTCTAATAGGATATTACCTGTCTGATTCGATCCCTAACCTTGTTGAGGATCTCAAATCATCTTCCACAAAATGGATTAACAACAATGGATTAACCCCGAAAAAATTTGCTTGGCAACATGGATATGGTGCATTTACTTATTCTAGATCACAAATAAATAATGTTATTGAATATATTAATAACCAAGAAGAGCATCATAGAAAAAGATCATTCAAAGAAGAATTCAAAGAAATTCTTCTGAAAAATGGAATAGAATATGACGAGAAATATCTATTCGACTTTTTCGAAAAAGATAATGATTAGATTCCAGTGCTACGCACCTACAAATATTGCCGGTGCTACGCACCTCTAAAAATTTCTTGATCGGCGCTAATTGATTCCAGTGCTACGCACCTCCATCTACAAATATTCTCGGTGCTACGCACCTTGCAAGGGATTGGACCAAATGGGCTGGCTTCGATCATGGAACCTATTTCCGGTGCTACGCACCTATTCGTTGCCTCGTGATGTTATGGGGTCAATGCTACACTAGAACCATACCCACTACTGATTTTGCGGATTAGATGTATAAACCCCACCAATGATCAGGCACATTCTTTGAATTTTGAATCTGGAATCATGAATCCAGACGCGGCATGCCACGTCTCTACTCACCCCTTCCTCTCGATCCCATACTTCACCATCCTTCTATCCAATGATTGCGGCGTCAACCCCAACAAGATCGATGTCTCCTTCCGCTTATAATTACACTTCTTCAACGCCTCCAAAATCGTGTACTTCTCAATCTCCTCCAAATTCAAATTCTCATTATCAAACAAATTAAACGATTTCGGAGTGGCCTTATAAAACTGGAAATGCTCTGCTATAATCTCACCTCCACCCGACAAAATCCATGCCCGCTCAATCGCATTACGCAGCTCCCTAACATTTCCCGGATAATTATAGGTTAACAAAGCCTGCTTTGCCCCCTCGGTCAAAAGAGGCTTCACCTGATTCTTACTCGCCGAGAACTCCTCCAGAAAATAGTTGGAGAGAGGCGCAATATCATCGACACGATTCCGCAAAGGCTCAAGATGAATCTGAAAAGTATTCAACCGATACAGAAGATCCTGCCGAAACGAACCATTAGCCACCATCTCATCAATATTACGGTTTGTAGCGGCAATAACCCTCACATCAAACTTACGCTCCTGAGTACTCCCCACCTTGAAATAGGTTCGGGCATCGAGCACCCTAAGCAACTTGACCTGCAACTCCGGCTTAAGCTCAGCTATCTCATCAAGAAGGAGAGTTCCCCCATTTGCGAACTCCAGAAAACCTGTACGGTCGCTAACAGCTCCGGTAAAACTGCCTTTGACATGACCAAACATCTCACTCTCAAAGAGCGACTCACTCAACGCAGTGCAATTCACCGCAACAAAGTGGTGGCTGGCACGCTCACTCTCCTGATGAACCTGCCTGGCCACCACCTCCTTCCCTGTGCCACTCTCTCCCGTAATCAGGATGCAGGCGTCTGACGACTTGCTGATGGTACTGATCAGGGCTTTAACCCGCCGAGTCTCTTTGCTTGCCCCGATAAGCTTATGACGTGAGGCAATACCCACCTGTTCCTTAAGAAACATCACCTCTTTTTCACGTTCACCGAGTGCTTTTACCAGCTTGCAGTACTGTTCTGTTCTGTGGATAGTCTGATCAAGATCCTTTGGAGAAACAGGCTTTTGGAAATAGTCGTATGCTCCAAGTCGGAAAGCCGCAATCACCGCCTCCATATCGCCTTGTCCGGATACCATAATGACGACCGGCATCTTATCCATTCTATTCTTCAACTGTTTCAAAACCTCTAGTCCTGTGAGCTTAGGCAGTTTGATATCAAGGATAACGATATCAGGTGAGTGTTTCAATATATACTCTAGGCCATCCTTTCCATTTCCAATCCAGTGGGGGTTATAGCGAGGATTAAGCCTTAAAAATCCTATTAATCCGTTAGCAATTGGTACTTCGTCTTCTACAATTAAAATGTTAAGTTGAGTTTTAGAGCTATTCATTTGAGTTAGATTTGTTTTCCATGGTCATGAGGCAGATGCCTATCTGATTGTTTCATCAAATAGTAAATGATTACAATCAAGGCAATCACGCTACAAGTATTATTGGTTAAAATTTTATTAGTCAGAGTATCCGGGATCATCCGGTAGTTTTACCTAAAAGATTTTCAGCATAGCCGATTGGGTTTAAATTATTAGAGTGCAATTATTAGAGAAGGACACGTATAATGGTTCCTTGTGTTGTTTTGGGGATGATCTGTAGACGACCATCGATATCGGTTAGAAGGCGTTGAACGATACTCAGGCCTAAACCGGAGCCCTCATTAGATCTGAAGTTAAGATTAAACTTCACAAAGGGACTCACTTTGGAGTATTGCTCTTTTGTAAACCCGGGTCCCTGATCTTCGATTTCGATTCTGAGGCGTTCACCGTCAAGGTCGAAACTAAATGCGACCTGATCACCCACTTTCGAGAATTTAAAAGCATTATCGAGGAGTTCATCACAAAGTTGTTGAAGAAGCATCAGAGGTAAGCGTGAGGTGACAGCATTTCCTGAGAAGGATAGATCTTTCAGTCGATCATACCTATCAGCTACTTCAAAGGCTTTCTGCTTCAGAGAGGCATAAACCGGAAATGGCTGCGAGACCCTCTCCCAATTACCCAGTTTTAGCTCCAACTGAATAAAGAGCAGGTATCTCTCAACCAATCTATTAAGTCTAAGAGCACTAGCATAAATATCTTTACCAGCCGACACTAATTCATCGCGCGAGAAGCAGTCAGGGTCTGAAGACAGGAGTTGCCCATAGCCCATAAGCCCATTGAGAGGGGTGCGAAGTTCATGAGGGATGGTTCTAAGGATGCGCATATTGGTTTCACGCACGGCGGTCTCTTTAAGCTCATTGAAGAGGTTTTTACGGCTGAGGCGACTCTCAATGGCTTGCAATAGTTCATTTCTTGTAAAAGGTTTCACGATAAAGTCATCGGCACCGAGATCCATGCCGTCACGGTAGTTGTTACGGCTTCCAAGAGCCGTGACCATGATTACAGGAGTGGTGGCAGTCTGCTGATGTTCACGAAGGTGTTTAAGAACATCAAATCCGTTCATTCCAGGCATCATAATATCAAGCAGAATCAGATCAGGTCTCTTTTCAAGAGCCATTTTCAAGCCTTCTGATCCCATCGAAGCCTGGACCGTCTCATATCCGGCTCTGACTAGTATTTCGTTGATGCCATCACGTAAAACCACATCGTCTTCGATTGTTAATATTTTCATTTTGGCGTTATATTAAGTTTAAAATAATAGTGCATTTCAATCCATTAGTTTTATCTCATGCGGAGGAGCATCCTGAGTGATACTTATCGGAAACGGCATGATAAAACAGCTTCCCTCACCCATTTTACTAGTGATGGAGAGAGTTCCTCCATGCAGATTCATCCCCTCCTTGACGATACTTAGACCTAATCCGGTACCCTCAAACGACTCTGCATTTGATGCTCTGAAAAAAGGCTCTGTGAGGTTTTTAAGCTCTTCGGCAGGAATACCGATCCCCTCATCCCTGATCGATATAGATAAAGTAGACTCATCAGCCGTACAGTCGAGATAAACATGAGACAACTCACTCGAATATTTAAGTGCGTTGGAGAGCAGATTGGTGACCATTTGAATAAAGATGCGTTTATCTACTCTGATCTTCTCAGGGAAAGACTCTTCAAACCAGACAATCCGACGGTTACTTTGCCCCGATCCAAAGAAACCATCTATAATATTTCTTAAAAGCTGGAGCAGGTCGATAGATTCAGGATTGCAGTTACTGGCCGACTCCTGAATATGGCTCACCTGCATCGTATTCTTAACAATCTCAGTCAGGTAGTTTATCTGTGCTATGATACCCTTCAATTTATGGACGACTTCTGAATAATCGAGTTCAACCCAATATTCGAGCAGGGTCTCCGCAAACATCAGGATAGAGGCCAGAGGGGTACGAAACTCATGTGAGGCCATAGAAACCAACCGGCTTTTCACATCACCCAGCTCCTTCTCGCGCTGAATGTTCTCCTCTAATGACTTCTTATAGAGAACTTCCGATGACACATCTCTGACCAATGAGATAAGCTCGTCATCTGACACTGGGACTACCCTACTCTCGTAGTAGATACGCTCGTTATCTCTCTCATATAAAAACTCGGTTATATCACCTTTTCCTGTCTTAAGAATATGTTCCATTCTATTAAGCTCCTTAGTAACCATCTCTTTAGGCAGTAATTCAGAAATATTTCTCCCGACTATCCGACTGATTGAAAAGGCATGTTTCGTTTTATCCAGAGCATGAACGGCCAGAATTGTACCATCTCTTCTGACACGAAAGAGGAAATCCGGTATGGCAGCCAAAATGCTCTCAAGCTCCTTTGTTTTATCCATTAGTTGAGCCGCCTTGGTATTTTTCTCGGCCACCTCTTCAATGAGCTGTTCATTAAGCATGGTCAAAGCCACAGTACGCTCACGCACCTTCTCTTCCAAAGTAATATTGAGGTCCTTTATCTCTTCTTCATAACGTTTTTGCTCGGTGATATCATCAACCATGACCAGTGTAGCATTCAGCCCTTTATAGGTAAGCCGCGTACCGGCAATATCAACATAGATAGGCTCACCGTCTAGTCGAATCAGCTTAATATCATCTCTTATAATCTTGCGCTCGTTGGTATCGAGCCACTTCACCCACTGTAGATACTTCTCAAACTCAACCGGGCCAAGCATATCCTTAATCTTCAGACCGACGAGGTTAGCCTGACCAGATGGATCCATGATACGGGCTCCTGCAGGATTGATATAGACCACCTCCCTATTGTGAATAACTGCCACTCCAACAGGAGAGAGATTAAGCATCATCTCATTCTGTAAAAGGCTTTCGCGAAGGGCGTTCTCTTTTTGTGCTCTAAGAAGTGTATTACTAATGATTTCCGCTAAGACTTTTAGAAGGTTGACCTCGTCATCACTAAAGTTGCGAGGCTTCTCAACGAGTTCACAGCCAAGACACCCGAAGTACTTTCCTTCGACAAAGAGAGGTAGCACCAGTGCCCCTTTAATTCTGTTCTCGATAAAGAAATCGTAGGTAGCAGGTTCTAAAGCACTTAACTGCGACTCATCAATTGTCCAATATTTCCCGGCTTTATTAAGAGAAAGGAGATCAGCTTTAATTGAAAGGAAAGGAGTGGGATTTCCAAAGTATAAAGGGAAAGTGACCCCTTTTCGGCACCATTCTAAGAGGTTATAAAAAGAGCCTGAAGCCTCATCAAACCTAAAGATATAAGTTCGATCGGCCTCTAACAGTTCCCCCATTTCAATAAGCATCTCTTTAAGAGCTATGCCATTATACTCGCTGGGAGAATTGGTAAAATTCACTCCGACCCGGATAAGAAACTGTTTGAGCTTCTCGAGGTATTCTACCTTTTGTTCCTTTAGCTTTAGCTCAGTGACATCTTTTCCAACACCCTGATAGATGACAGGATCTGAGGATAAGCCAGTCTCGATGCGTTTGATTGACCAGTTCAGCCAGATTTCCTTACCGGAGATCTTAAAATGTTGGTAGTGATAGTTAAGAGTATTATTTTGTCGGGATAGGGAATTGACAGAATTAAGGAGATCCGCGAGTATATCAGGAGGGGCAAAATCAGAGATTTTTTGACCAATAACGGCAAGGCCGAGTTCCGAGAATGCCTGTTCATAGGCTTTGTTACCATAGATAATGGTTGTATCAGGGAGGAATCTACATATCAGGTCAGGTATATTATTAAGAATATCTTCAAAATCATGAGCTGGATTGGGCTCTAATAGGTCGCTACGATTGAAATCCGGTTCTGAAAGGTATTCTTTAGCTTCCGTCATTATTTGTAAATGTTTTTGCTTTTTAGAGGCCACATGGCAAAATCCCGATCGACGAATCCAACTGAAGTCAGGTACTGAGTTAATTATTGCTCCTGAGTATATTGAATGGTACATTTGGCTCGCTCATGTAGGTAGTTGCTGATAATCCGCCAACAGAATCAGGATCAATGGACTGATAATAATGCATTTTATGGCCGTGATGCATACGGTGGACTGATCATTCATTCATCACTGCATGAATATCCAACCCTAGATATATTACCTTAAAAGAACTATTAACAAAAGAACCGATCCCTCCAATAATCAACAAATCATTCCCTAACCGCTTTCTAAGTCACTGTCGAAAAGTTGTAGGTTCAAATTTCCGAAAAAAGAGAAGCCCACTAAAGTCCAAAAACGGACTTTTTGAATAAACACACACTCTAAAGAACGATTGGTTTCTAAAACTGAAAAATTGGCTGTTGCGAAATAAGCAACCTATTCAAAAGCGTTGTCGGGAATGACTTGAAGATTATATACTGTTTAGATTTTATAAATGTTGAAATCCTATTATCCCATATAAAGTAAAACATGTACCCATAATAGATTCAAATCACAAACCACAGTAGGTAATTCCAAGTTTTTCAGCAGAGTAGAGTAAAAGTGAAAGATTTGAGAAAGTCCGATTTCGGATGCTTGATGAACTGCATATTCCTTTAACTACCTTAGTTGCATCTTTTTTGATTTATAGCTAAATTCACAAAAAATAAACTGTAACATTTTTACACTCTGAAAAAGTTCTCTCTTCTATGTATAAACTCAAAATCATTTGGTATTCCTAAAGGCAAGATGGATTACAGCTAAACAAAACAACATCTCATAAAGAGAATAAAAAGCAATCGATCTCTCTATTTAGTATTTGTATTGGTAACTATAATCCTTTTAGCAACCGGTTACGAGTATAATTATGTACAGGTTAAAAAGAACAGACAGAGTGCCTATGAATTGGTCAATGCAGTTGGTTTACAAAAGACGGCACTTTTAGGTAGATGGTTCGATAGTGAAAGTCGGGGGTTCACCAAACTCCTCAATTCAAATCTAATTGCGGAGACCATAATCGGCTACACTGAATCGAAATCATCAAATGCAAATGATAACCTCAGAAATTATCTAACGACCCTTCAGACCGAGTACGATTTTGCCGATGTCCAACTAATCAGAGCCGACCAATCGCTCATTGCCAATTCAAATCCTTCAAATAATGAGATTTCACCTGAAATATTAAAAACCATAAATAAGACCAATAAGAATCAAGAAATAACCATTGTTGGTCTTTTAAGAATGAAAAGGATGCAAAGTACCTACTATGGTTTGATCATCCCTATTAAACAATTAAAAGAGAGAGACCTATTTTTGGTAGCCTATATCGATGTACTGAAAAACATCTATCCAATAATCCGCTTTTGGCCAACTAAAAGCAAATCGGCTGAATCTTATATCTGCCGATTCAGAAATGATACCGTTCAATACCTGAGTGAGCTAAAATTCAAAGATGACGCTGCCCTGAACTATAAAAGGGTTATTCCGAAATCCGAGGCAAAGAAATCTATTAAAGTAGATGGCTTCGACAATGTATATGAAGCCTTAGACTACCGTAAAGAACCGGTTGTCTGTTTCTTTGGAAACATCCCGGGAACGGATTGGACTCTTATCACAAAAATTGATCAGACTGAAGTTGATCAAGCCCATATAAATGTTAGAATATATCGTTTTATCACACTGTTTCTTATATGGATTTTCCTGTTTAGCATCATCTACTTTTTTAATCTCCGCAGACAAAAAAGACTCTATTTCGAATTATTCAATCAAGAGAGAAATCTTATTGCCTTTAGGAAACAATTTGAAGGGATTATCAATAGTCTTGATGAAGGGCTGATCTTAACCGATCAGAATGGAAAGATCCTTTATTTGAATAAAGCCGCATCAAAGTTATTGGGACTTAAAGAGGACGAGGTTATCTTCTCATCTTTCTCAGAATTCTACAGGACTCGCCATCCAAAAACAGCCGATGAGATAATTCGTCTATTGGAATCTAAACCTCGCGAATACCCTCTAAGTCTAGAACCGACATACACCATCCTTGATTCCCCTTTAGGCAAAAGCATCCCAATCGTTGAACAGATTTCATATCTGCTTAACGAGGAAGATCAATCAAAAAAAATCGTTATCACCTTTAAGGATGACACCATCAAAAGGGAGCTGGACAATAAGATTGCTGAAAATGAGATCTGGCAAAGGACTTTAACGAAAAGCCTTCCCGATGGTCTCATCGTTGTAAACCAACAGGGCATTATTCATGATATCAACGACCAAACACTTATTCTTTTTGGATATAATGAAGATGAACTCATTGGAGAAAACCTAAACAAACTCATTCCTCAACGATATCAAGGACATCATTTTGAAAACATACAGAACTATATACAACAACCTCGAACCCGTCCAATGGGTTCCGGGCTTGATCTGTTTGCAACCAGAAAGAATGGCACAGAATTTCCAGTAGATATCTCATTGAGTCCCATTTATAACAATCAGGAGTTATTTGTTCTATGCTTAGTACGTGATATCACTGTTTCAAAAAGAGCTCAATGGGCATTAAAAGAGGCACTAAAGAAGGCCGAGGAGAGTGATAAGCTTAAATCTTATTTCTTACAGAATATGTTCCATGAAATAAGAACCCCTTTAAATGGGATTCAAGGATTTATTACACTATTAGCTGATCACGACATCAGTAAACTTGAGCAACAAGAGTATATCGAGCAGATATCTCATAGTGCTGAGAGGCTCCTTACAACGATGACAGATATCATTGAAATTTCTAAGATTGAGGCAGCGGATAATAGTCTGAATATAGAATCAGTCAATCTTAACTTGTTATTCCAACAGTTTTACAACCAATACCTTCTCAAAGCACAGGCAAAAGGAATCACCCTGAAAGTCTCTCATGACAGCAGCCAAGATGACCTACTGATCAATACTGACAAACGAAAACTTACCATAGCACTTGATAATCTCTTGTCGAATGCTGTAAAGTTCACTGATCAGGGCTATATCTTCTTTGGGTTTGAGAAGAATGAGAACGAGTTAATTATTTTTATTGAGGACTCAGGACCTGGAATCCCGGAGGAAGAACAGCTCATTATCTTCGGTAAGTTCACTCAAATAGATAACGGTTACACAAGAAGGTACGAAGGAAACGGTTTAGGGCTAGCCGTTGTCAAAGCCATCTCAGAGCAATTGCATGCCCGCATCTGGTTAAGTTCCATCCCCGGAAAAGGAACCACATTCTATATGTCGTTACCCTTTACCCTTGAAAATCCCTTTAATAATGTTGAAAACACCCAGTAAACCGACGCAGCATGCCGTGTGGGTTTACTAGTAGCATCTATCTTGTGGGGTTGGTTAACAAATTCATGGGGTAATTGGGACTTGTGGGACAATTGGAAACCTCTAGGATCCTAAATGGCGGCTGGCAACTGGCAGCTGGCGGCACCGCATTTCACAGGGGGGGTATTCAATATTCAAGAATTCAAGATTAGCGAAGAACCCAACGGCTGCCTGTGGCCAGATGCCAAAAGCCAGCGGCCAGTTCTAATATCAGTGTTCTAATCAATCCGTGGCATCCGTTAAAATCCGTAAAATCCGTGTGCCTATGTCCCGATGCAAACAAAGTGCGTCTATCTATTCCGGTGCGCTGCACCTTCCAAGAATCTTATTGGGTGCCTTACCTGACGGCTACAAATATT
>JAJTBW010000322.1 GCA_021286705.1 Sphingobacteriia bacterium | reverse complement strand
TATAATTATCAAAACCTAATTTTGAAACAACAACCGGGCGAGTACCAACATTCTGATGCATTGCATAATGACCACCAAGATCAGTGAATTCAATGCTATCATTAATATTAACCATTGCTCCTAAAATAGGAAGACCAGAGAGACCATTTGTTACAGTACCATTAACGGCTGCGCCAACCGGAATTGGCTCTGCATCAACTTTTGCTAAGTCAAGGGAACAATTATTACCCCATTCACTTACAAACTTAAAAGCAACATACAATGCAGGAATATTTCCAGCACCTGCAGGTAGCACAATACTTTTGTCCTTCCAACCTTGAACTAAATTATACCTGTTAAAGGATGCTGCTTCTGTCCATGTGGTACCATTTGTTGACCATTCAACAATAACTCTATCCGCATTAGATACGTAACCTGGATCCTCATACCACTTAAAACTAACAACAACATTCTGTAATCCAACAGTGGAAACAGATGCTGTCTTCTTTAAACGATTTGTGTAACCTGATGAAGCACTATACGAATTAAATTTTACAAAGTAAGTTCCATTTGCAGCTGTTGAAATAGTTGGATATGTACTAGTGCTACCAAATGAAATGTAATTTGAACCAGTGACAACTTCAGTAGCCCATCCTGAAGGAATAGAACCACCATTCTCGAAACTCTCTGTCAGTAGGTTCACAGTCTGAGCGCTAACGCTCGATGCGAAAACCACTGCCAATATAACAGCGAATGAACGCATCCATTGTGTAATCATTCTCATAGAAATTGGTTTGAAAAACTAATTTTTACTTTTTCTTAAAAAATAATCAGATATAAAAAAGTTTTCTCATTCTGGCCTGGAGGGGTTGCTGGCTGCTATGGTTAACCTTAAATCTGAGCAAAGAATCTACATGAATGAATACTACCTGTCGTACAATAACCTAAAATCTCTATGTAACCTGTTATTTATGAACAAGCTAAACTTCACGTAGAAAGAAGAAAACATCCAAAACTGGATTGATACTCGTTGAAGATTCAATAATCTTAAGTATGCAAAGCTTGAAACTAACCGTAAGTGAATTATAAGTCTAAACCTGTATGTCTAGAATAGCCAGAAATTAATGTTGTCTAAGATTAAATCTTCAAACGATTTAGAAAGAATCCCATTAAAGGAAAATTAGTGGTTGAATTACTCCATTTAAAGTACTGATTTTAAATGGATATCGGCTCTTCGCCTTAGCATTTCTCCAAAGTAATCAGCGTCCTGACTACCAAGTTGCAATAGGTTGTTAAACATATATGAAGACAATAGATTTTTTTAAAAGTTGCCTGAATGATAATATTTTTTTATAAAAAAAAAACCCAAAAATTTAAAGAAAAACAACGTCTTATTTTAACTGTAAGACAGTGCGATTTAATAGGTTTCGAACTAATTTATAATGATTTGCAATTAGAACATGCTTTCATCTGTTTATCTACCCAAAAACTCAATAGAAAAAAAGGGGTCGGTTTCCCGACCCCTTCAATTATTATAGATTAGAATTTCTTC
>JAJTBW010000150.1 GCA_021286705.1 Sphingobacteriia bacterium | reverse complement strand
ATAGATGGTTGAACAGACAGGCATCGAAAGTACCAATATAGCTCTACAGAAGACGGCCATCACACCCTGGCTCTTAAAAAAACGTAGACCGTTACTCTGCACCATACATTGAAATATATGGGAGAGTTCACCGGAGAATACTATACCGATGAGATTCTTGGGAACATATTTAGTAAATTTTATATTAGGAAATAGAGTCAGATTACCAAAGGAGCAATGGGATACCATTACCTTTCTCACCATGACCAAACTATTGGAAGCTGGTCAGCTTACCACGTCGGCTATTCTTACTTTGAAATGGGTGTCTAATATTGGGAACAAATCAGTAATTTTACTCGTGACGTTGGTTTTCTCCATTAGAAAAATGAGTGGAATTATTCTTCTAATTTACAGAAAATCAACGTCATTTCCAAATTTTTCTTACCTTAATTTACTGGTTTTCATCAAATCTATTTTTTGCCATGTACTAAGCTCTCTAATATATGGAGTCTGTCATAAGTGAAGTAGAACGGAAGATTGCTTCCAGTTTTAAGAAAATTATAACGACTCAAATAAAATTGATAACACAATGCCCGAAACTCAAAACATAGAATACAAATCTATTTGGAAAGACGAATACCTCAAATGGATATGCGGCTTTGCCAATACTCAGGGCGGCACGCTCTACATTGGTAAAGATGATAATGGCAATGTGGTAGGCGTAAAAAATGCCGGAAAGCTATTGGAAGAATTACCCAACAAGATAACAACCATTCTGGGAATTGTGGCCGCCATAAACCTCCACGAAACCCCTGATGGAGAGTTTATCGAAATTGAGGTTGAGCCACACCCCAATCCGGTAAACTACAAAGGAGAATATCACCTCCGTAGCGGTTCTACCAAGCAAGAGTTGAAAGGGGCTGCATTGGATAAATTTTTGCTCCACAAGCAGGGTAAACATTGGGATGGCGTGGTAATACCCAATGTATCAGTTGCCGATTTAAAGCCGGAAACCTTTGACTTCTTCCGCAAGAAAGGAGTTACGAGCCAAAGGACTGAACGATAGACAGATTAAAGCTGTGCTTTATGTGAAGGAGAAAGGACGGATAACTAATAGTGAATATCAGAAATTAAATAGTACAATTTCCAAAACAGCACTCCGTGATTTAGACGACCTCATAAATAGGAACATTTTCACAAGAAGCGGGGAGGGAAGAAACGTTTATTATAAGATTTCGATGTCTTGAAAATGTCCCGAATGTCCCGAAAATGTCCCGAATAACTTTGAATACCGTTCGTGTGGCCAGACAACTTGAATTTACCGGTGAAGCTTAGTAAAAAATCAGTAATTTTACTCGTGACGTTGGTTTTCTCCATTAGAAAAATGAGTGGAATTATTCTTCTAATTTACAGAAAATCAACGTCATTTTCAAATTACCCTTACATTATTTTACTGATTTTCATTGGATTAATTTTTGTTATGTACTAAGAGCAGAGATGAAGAAGGCTCTGCCTTATCTGTTTTAATGGAACTTATGTAATTGGTTGTGGAATATGTTTCGATTTAATAACACAAATCACTATCATACCCTTTCGGGTATATACATCAATAGTAACACTGCTTTTATACCCGAAAGGTTATAATTTAGGTTAATTACATTATATTTGCACCCTAAAGGGTATAATATGAATACATCATCTTTATCTGAATATGTAAAGTCGATGCGCAAAGAGCACGGCTTGACGCAAGTAGAGCTCTCAGAGAAATCGGGTGTTGGATTGCGTTTTGTACGGGAATTAGAGTATGGCAAGGAGACCCTAAGACTTGACAAAGTAAATCAAGTGTTAAACCTCTTCGGAGCAAAAGTAGGTGTTGTTCCTATGGATAAAACAACTGAACTATGAAACAAGCCAAGATTTATAGCCACAACATCTTTGCAGGGGTTCTGACAGAAGATGAGAACGGCTATACTTTTCTGTACGATGCCGATTATCTTCAATCAGCCGATGCCGAAGCTATCAGCATTACTCTGCCACTAAACAGCAAGCCCTACAGCGAAAAGATACTTTTTCCTTTTTTTGACGGATTGATACCCGAAGGATGGCTTTTGGATATTGCTGAAAAGAATTGGAAAATTAATCGTCGTGATAGGATGTCATTATTGCTTGCCTGCTGCAAGGATTGCATAGGCGCTGTAAGTGTAGAACCTATAATAGATGAGGAGGCATAGCAATGAATAGATGTCTATATTGTTATCAAGAATTGGCAGTAGGAGATAACGACTTTCATTCTCGATGTGCCAAAAAGATATTTGGCAGTGTCGATATTCCACTCCTACTTTATAAAAAAGATGAAATTGAGAGATTAGCCGAACAGGTGGTACGTTCACAAACTACAGTAACAGGAGTACAAGCGAAACTTTCTCTCGATATAGAAAAAACGAAAGGTGAGCCACGTCGGTTTACTATCGTAGGTCTATGGGGACGTTATATCCTAAAACCTCAATCTAATCAATTCAAGCATCTACCCGAAGTTGAGGATTTAACGATGCACCTTGCCGAGATTGCAAAAATTAAGGTTGTACCTCACTCGCTCGTGTGTTTTGAAGATGGAGAATTAGCCTATATCACCAAACGCATAGATAGAGGCGCAAATGGCGAAAAGTTTGCAATGGAGGATATGTGCCAACTATCTGAACGACTCACAGAGTATAAATACAAAGGTTCATACGAGCAGATAGCGAAGATTATTATGCAATACTCCACTACACCAAAACTCGATGTGGTTAACTTTTGGGAACAGGTTCTGTTTTCTTGGATAACAGGCAATGCCGATATGCACCTCAAGAACTTTTCGCTTTATAGCGTGCGAAAAAGGTCTTATGCACTCACTCCTGCCTATGACATGGTTTCTACAGCTCTTATTATGCCCGAAGACACAGAAGAACTCGCTTTAACGCTGAGTGGTAAGAAGCGCAAAATAAAACACTCGGATTTTGTTGTAGCAATGCGAAATAGTGGTTTAGAGGATAAAATCATTGAGAAGATGTTTGCTAAATTTCAAAAAGCATCTGTGAAGTGGTTTGAGTTTATCGACATATCGTTTCTACCCATTGATATGAAGAATATGTACAAACAAATTATAGCAGAAAAGTTAGGGGCATTAAGATAATAACTTTCTAAAAAATAAAATGGAATGAGAATTTAGGCCTCAGAAATTTCGACAAGAACACTCGAATAAAATTTACTCAAGTGGGTAATATAAAAACGTCGTGAAAGCTTTCTGCCTGCCTATTTCCGGAAAATTAATCGGTATAGTCGAACGAATTCTGGTTCTATCATTGATTTTTATAGGAGTGTTTGCAAGTATCGGATTAATTCGAGCAGCTAAGTCAAATTTAAGATTCAATGATACTCAAAAAAGTGAATATATTCTGATTGGAACTCTCCTATGTTTTGGATTCGCAGTCCTAATTGGAATCTTTATAACCCAAATTATTCTCAAATAACAGTATTTTTACCTACAGATAACGATAGAACTCTGTATGACCAATAATTCTTTTAGCATAAAAATAAATAAGCTAAGAGAACTATATCTCGCTGACATTTTTCTCCAATTCCGCTCCTAGTTGAGTCATATTTAAAGTAGGTAAATTGATAGGTTCAAAACCAGAAAGGTTAGTAAGAGTAGCAATATATGCTCTTATGTATGGAAACAAAAGAGCAGGAGCATTAGTATAAAAATAGATCCCTAAATTATCCATACACTCCGTGTCCTCGAAGATATAATTAGCAATAGCATCTATCTCAATATTAAAAGTTTTATCAATATCTTCAATTTTCACACCAAGTTGCAGTTGAAATGTATTCTGACCCTTGTTAATAAATCCTCTAGGAGAAAACTTTAATGTAAGCTTTTGGGATCCTTTTTCAGATTTTCTTTCAATCAACGAACGAACTATAGTAAAGCCTTTAAATTGAAACTTTGAATTTTCCATCTTTTAAGCAGCTAATGCGTATGTGTTTTGTGTCATTGTGGTTTCTATAACATCCGAATATCCAACCACCTCAAATTCAGGTAAACTATCAGAATAGATGTAAATTTTTCCATCATACCCCAATTCCAAATCTACTCTTCGTATTTCAGTTAATGAATTCTCTGATACAAAAACAATATTCTCTAAAGGATATGCCTGCTCAAATTCTTTCTCTAACTCAACCTCATCTACTATGAATTCTAGTTTCGTCTCAAAAAAAGTTACTGGTAATATCTCAACAATAT
This sequence comes from Sphingobacteriia bacterium, assembly GCA_021286705.1. GTDB lineage: Bacteria > Bacteroidota > Bacteroidia > Bacteroidales > TTA-H9 > JAJTBW01. The sequence goes on along the minus strand of JAJTBW010000150.1, from coordinate 6,261 downwards.
GACTTAAAGTATTTGCCCTAAATTCATACCTTATTTTCAAGTCACTATATTTATACGATAGGTTTCTTAGCTTATCAATAATAAATTCTTGTGAATTCATAAGTTAAAGTTTTTAATAATGTAGCTTCTTATCTCTTGAGCAATTTGCAATGCCTTCTGACCTTTATCCATGCTCACCTCAACATCTTCATAATCTGCCTCAATCCGGAATTGCTTAAGATCCTTAACTTTACGTATAAATTCCCGTCTCTCGCAAATACTTACAAATCGCCCAAGCTCACTATCTATAAAGCTAATAACATATTGATGGGTGTTTTGTTTTGTTCTCGATATTTCCTCGGCCTGATCTTCGTAATCAATCCCGTTAAAAGCTTTTATAGTATATTTTAAAAGTTGAAAACAACTATAGTATGAGCAATGAACACTAGAAACATAAAGCGTCTTTTCTAAAAGCATTTCGGCAGCTGAAATGTTAAAATCCGATTTTCTTCTAAGGTTGCTCATGTGAAAGGACAAAGATACAATTATTTATAAAAACAAATTTAGCTCTCTTTCCTGAAGCTATCAGATTACATAAAGTAAACTTTTAGTATTTATTCATCCCATATATCGAAAAAGATCAGCATCCTATCTCCTTAAATCTTTCGCTGTAGCTTATTACCGCCAATACCAAAACATCGAATACCTGAATCAAAAATAACCACTATACCACTTTGTTATAAACCTTGATTAACTTAGTAGACCTAAAAGCTTCCAGTACCGATTCTGGAACTAAAACCATCAAACCCCATGTCATCAAACTGCGACAACTGCCCTATGCGAGCCAAATATGATAAAAACCCGAGATCTTTCGCAGGTAGGTTCTGGCGCTGGCATATCAACTTCTGCCCAGGATGGAAAAACTACTTTAAATCTCTAACACCTGAAGAGCAGGACAATCTTCGCACGAAATACAACCTCCACAGGTAGAATTATTGAATTCAGATTAGCATTGTTTGTCATGACAAGTAAATGATATATATTTGTCATGACAAACAATTATTACTATGAACAAGAGCATCTTTATAGAGAACTTTAGAAATGCATTCGGAAACTACGAACTACCAATAGCTATCTGGTATTCTAATGAGCCGGCAGCCCCTGTCGAAAAGACATTGGGTTGCTTTATCAAATACCTCAAGCCGGCTCGTGAAGGTGGAATTGTAAGCTTTAATATTGACACCATCGGCTGTATGGGAGGTAAAACCTATACCGGATTTTGCGAGCCATCGCCTCATATCCCTTCTTTCGTCTCGTTGAAAGAACTCTACAAGAAAAGTCCTGATCTGGTCACTGAGTTTATTACTGACCTAAATATGCCAAGCAAGGAGGGCTTATATATTAACTTTGCCTCAATCGAAAAGATAGATAGCTTCGAGCACATCGAAGGATTGATTTTCTTTGCCACCCCTGATGTCTTAACCGGGTTAGTTTCATGGGCCCTATACGACAATAATGAGCCAGATGCAGTGTCTACTCCTTTCGGATCGGGATGCAGTTCAACCGTCTCACATATTGTAGTTGAGAATCAAAATCAAGGCAAACGTACTTTCATTGGCCTTTTTGACCCCTCAGTACGACCCCATGTTGAACCAAACATCCTTAGCTTTGCCATTCCAATGTCCAGATTTAATGAGATGTATCATACACTTAATCAATCTTGTTTAAGTGGTTCACCGGCATGGATCAAAGTAAAACAAAGAATAACAGAGAATGGAATTTAACCTAGAAGAATCGGTAAACCATCGAATTGCAACGCTTGCTGGCCTGTTGAAACGTCAGGTTTATCGAATCATAGCTGAAAATAAACTTGATATCACTCCTGAGCAGTGGGTAATAATGTACTATCTATGGCAGCAAAATGGCTTATCAATAGGTGAATTAGCCAATAGAACCTATAAAGATTTTGCTAACGTCACCAGAATAGTCGATAAGCTTGAGAAACTTGGTTACGTAAACAAAGTTAGAAACACGGGCGACAGCAGAAGCACCAATGTTTTTATTCTGCCTAAGGCTGATGAAATCAAACAACAGATTCAGAATTGCCAACGTGAATCAACAGATATTGCACTTAAAGGTATCTCAGAAAATGAGCAAAAGCATATTCTAGAGATTATTGAAAAGATGGAAAGAAATATCCTGGATAAGATTAAATAATACTCTCATTCTTATTAAAATCAAAGCATTAAAGACCCCTAAAGGATACATCACTGCAACTGGCATATAAAAAGGAAAGGCATCACCCCTCTTAAAAATACGAGAGATGATGCCAGTTCTTAAATTCGGAAAAAGTGCTATTTTGAGGTAGGATTAAAATACTCCCACCCTCGTCTATCCCATTCAAATTCTTTATTTAATAAATGCAGTATATCAGATACACTTCTTGCTTGCCAAAACTCATCTACTTTAACGTAAAACTGATTATACTGGTAAAACCTATAACATTCACGAGTGGCATATTCAAAAGAGTAGGTAGTAGAATTATTCAGATAACCCTCATCTTGTTTATAATAGCCGGGGATAAACTCGTCTGTAGGTAATTCATCAAACTTGTAAGCCTTAAGACTATCAACAATACTACTCCAATTACTCTTAAGCGGAGTAAGATCAAAGCTCGTTGATTCGGTCACAACCTCTGTCATCTCACGCTCGTTAAAATCAACATAGAACAAAATAAGTTTTCCATAAAAACTCAAAGAATCTCTCCTAATTTCAATAAGTCCGTGCGGCTGATGTTTCTTCGATCCGAAATTCGATATCCAAACACGAAAGATCAGGCTGTCATTTGAGCATTCCGCTGATTGTAAACCCAACTGTTTCTCTTTTTGCTTACTCCAATGCCAAAAAGAAAACGGAAAATCATAAAAGAATCCACTTTGTTTATACCTGGGAATATCAATATTCTTCGGGCAATCAGGCACTTTTGAATAGATCTTTATAACCTTTTCCTTATCAATAACACTACAGGAAGAGATAATAAGCCAAATGACTACTAACCAAGTCTGAGGATTGTTAAACTGTTTTAGCATAATTATAGCATTAGAAATTAGTGAGAAAAGCAAATCCTTACTCACTAAAATATGTACAACTACATCTATTAAAGTGTTGAAATGATACCATATCGAAATATTGCCAAAAGATAGGTAATTTTACATTCTATGGGTAGCCTCACCAACAAAACTGTCTCGGGCGTAAAATGGAACGCAATGGCAACTGTTTTCAAGATAGTTGTCCAGATTGCCCAACCCGCTATTCTTACCAGAATGCTTGAGAAAAGTGACTTTGGAATTATTGCCATAGCCACTGTGGTCATCGGTTTTACTGAGCTCTTCTCAGATATAGGATTAACCGCGGCATTAATACACAAGCAGGAGATTAACCGCAAGCAATACTCCTCAATCTTTTGGGCCAATATCATGCTCAGTGTAGCTATATTCGGCATTATCTGGCTTATCACCCCATTAGTCGCCAACTACTACCACCAGCCTATCTTAAATCGAATTCTACCCCTGCTTGGCCTTCAGATCATCATTAGTGCCTTTGGGAGGATGTTCATGACAATGAAAGCAAAAGAACTCGATTTTAAATTTATATCAATCACATCGGTGATAGGAGCTGTGTTAGGGTTCCTGCTTTCAGTTATCCTTGCATGGCAAAACTTCGGGGTCTATAGTTTAGTTTTTGGCCAACTCTTTATGTACCTGGTGATGCAATCAGCCTTTACGGTTGCAGGAATGAGAAGACAACGAATCCTGTTCTATTTTAACTATAAAGAAATAAAAGATTTTATAAGGATCGGTGGGTACCAGCTTGGTTCACAGATCTTAGATTATCTAACGGTCAAGTTTGATGTCTTTCTGATCGGAAGGCTCTTTGGGATGGAGAACCTCGCTGTATATAGTCTAGCTAAAGAGTTCATTACTCGTCCTGCTATTGGTTTTACCACCCTAGTCTCATCGGTTGCCTCAGCCGCCTTTGCCAAGATACAAAACGACCTCAGCCTGATTAAAGAAAAGTATGGCGAGATTATGAAACTACTCATGTTTATCGCCTTCCCAATTTATATGGGCTTCTTCCTCTTCGCAGACCCAATTGTAGAGCTACTCTATGACAAGGGGTTTAGCGAAGTGGCTGTTTTTATCAGAATATTAACCCTCACAGGAATAGTAAATGCCATCGGCTCACCCGTTGGAATAATTACAATTGCCCTAGGAAAGACCAACCTAGGATTCCGATGGACTATCGTTCGAATCTTAATCTCTGTCACAGCTGTCGCTATCAGTAGCCTATTCGGATTCAGAGCGGTTGGTTATTCCTTAATTTTTGTCGCAATCCTATCATTCTTCCTGTACTGGGCAATGGTTCTCTATCCTGCAAGTGGAATCACTCTTAAAGAGTTGACCAAAATGTTCGATAAAGAGTTTTATATTTCACTTATAACTTCTGTGCCTTTTCTAAGTCTTCTCTTTATCCCAAATATATCTCTGGTTACCTACATGTTCACCGCAGTTATATATGCTATATTCTATTTGTCGCTACAATATCGATACAATCGAACTTTTATAACAAAAACACTTAAACTCATCTTTAATCGTTAGCTCTTTTCAATAATAACCAGATTAAAGTCACTCTAACTTCACTAAACGCAAAAACGCTCCTATTATGCCTACCTCACAATTAATAATTAGAAAGTGTTTTATTTTTACTAATGCTTTTCCCTATGGTCAAGCAGAAGCCTTTCTTGAGACTGAGGTTGTTTACTTAGCAAAGCACTTCTCAAAGGTCATTATAATCCCTTACAAACAGAATAGCCCCTACCAAAGAGAATTACCCGATAATTGCACGGTCATGGATCCTGTGATGCATAATAAAGCTAGGCAGGTACTGTCCTCAATTCACCATACAAAGGCTATTTTCCTGAAAGAACTTTTTACCAGAGGCGTTTTAAAGAGCAAAAAAAGAATTCAAAACTGGATAACTGATCTTCTTATAACCAACGTATATCTGGCTTCCAAACCGTTAAAAGCAATAAAAAGAGCCATTAAGCCAAACGATGTTCTCTATTTCTACTGGGGAAGAGATGCCTGTAATATAATCCCTTTTATTGACCTTCCTGAGGCATTTAAAATGATTCGTTTTCATGGAAGTGATCTTTGGGAAAACCTATCAGATAACTACATTCCTATTAGAAAGAGAGTCCTAGACAAGACTGATCTAACTCTATTCGTCTCTAAAGCCGGAATGGATTATTTAAAAAGCCTATATCCCAATATAAATGCACTGCTTAGTCGCTTAGGTACCAATGATCATGGACTGGCAAAACGAAGTCAGGATGGGATATTTAGAATTGTTAGTTGCTCATATTTAGTGCCTGTAAAGAGGGTAAGTTTTATTCTTGAAGTTCTCAACCACCTAGAAGAGATGTCCATTGAATGGACTCATATTGGTGATGGACCAGAGCTTGAACAACTAAAAGAGGCAGTAAAAGGCTGTCGATATCCTGTTCATCTGACTGGTAACATCAACCAAAAAGAGTTGGTATCATATTACCAAAGCCATGAGGTTGATCTCTTTATCAATCTAAGCAGCAGCGAAGGAATACCCGTCACCATTATGGAGGCTATCTCCTATAATATACCGGTAGTTGCAACTAATGTCGGTGGGGTTTCAGAGATTGTCAACCATGAAACCGGAATACTTGTATCGGCTAACCCTAGTATTGAAGAGGTGGTTACTGCAATATATAAAGCAAAATCAACCAGTTTCTCACCAAGAAACTTCTGGGAAGGCAATTATGTATCAGATACAAACTATACAAAATTTCTGAATCAACTCAGACGCGATGAATCAACTCAGACGCGATGAATCAACTCAGACGCGATGAATCAACTCAGACGCGATAAATCAACTGAGACACAATGAATCAACTGAGACGCAATGAATCGCGTTTCTAAAGGGCGTCTATCTAAATCCTGTGTAAATCCGTCTACTCTGTCTCATCAGTGTTCAAATCAATCCGTGGAATCCGTTTAAAATCCGTGTCATCCGTGTGCCTATGTCTTACTCTCTCTCGTTCCGCTCTCTATTCGTTATCAACATCTCCTCGACATCCTCTCAATATCCTCTTAATATCCCCTCTATATCCTCTACCTACATTGTTCTAATCCTACACGAGTTTATAGGGAGAGGATAGGGAGAGGATAGGGAGAGGATAGGGAGAGG
>JAJTBW010000149.1 GCA_021286705.1 Sphingobacteriia bacterium | reverse complement strand
GGGAAAAGTTCTCTATAGATTATAAAAAAGAGCACCTAAATAATTGGTGCTCTTTGAAGTGACAAGGGGGTTCTAGCTGCTCCCTCTTTTTTTTATTAATGACTGTAATCAATATGTTTTACTTAATCACTGTCTTTATTTCCTTTTAGTTGCTCAATTTGACGTCGATCTAGTTTAGTAGGTCTTCCGGTGCCTCTTGGTCGTTTCTCGTAGTTAAACTCCCTGATCAGCTCCAGGCGTTCATATTCCTCTTTCGGGGTAAGATCGATGAGGTACTGCTCGACCAGTTTAGGCCCTACACGGTTGTGGAGCAATTCTTTAACCTTGACGATCTTGTTTAAGACTCCTAAGTGAACCTCAATCTCATCGCCTGGTTTAAGTACTCTGCTAGCTTTGACGGGTTGATTAGCCATCTTAACCCGACCTGCCTTGCAAGCTTCGGTGGCTAGAGAACGGGTCTTATAGAGGCGTACAGCCCACAACCATTTGTCAATTCTTACCTCTTTATCCTCCATGACTGCTATTTTTCTCTGAAATAGATCTCAATAGGAACACCGGAGAAGTCAAAGTTCTGTCTGAGCTTATTCTCGAGGAATCGTTTGTACGGTTCTCGGATATATTGTGGCAGATTACAGAAAAAGGCGAAGGCCGGGAATGGAGTCTTTAACTGAGTTATATATTTTATCTTAACATATTTGCCTTTAACAGCAGGGGGAGGGTTCTGACTGATGATTGGAAGCATCAGGTCGTTAAGTTTAGATGTGGTAATCTTTTGGGCTCTGTTTTCAAAGACGTGAATGGCGGCTTCCAGGGCCTTAATGAGTCGTTGTTTTGTGATTGCCGATGTGAAGATTATTGGAACATCTGAGAATGGTTGTAGCTTTTGTCTTAGGTTTAGCTCAAAGTCTCTTAAAGTATTGTTTCCTTTCTCTACCAAGTCCCACTTGTTGACTACAATAACTACCCCTTTTCTGTTCTTTTGAATCAAGGAGAAGATGTTCATATCTTGTCCTTCAAAGCCCAGGGTAGCATCGATGAGAAGCAGGCAGATGTCAGCATTTTCAATAGTTCTGACTGAGCGCATAACCGAATAGAACTCAAGGTCTTCAGTTACTTTGCTCTTTTTCCTTAATCCGGCAGTATCAACGAGATAGAAGTCAAATCCGAATGAGTTAAAGCGGGTGTAGACAGAGTCGCGGGTTGTCCCGGCTATTGGTGTCACAATGTTTCTGTCTTCGCCCAGTAGGGCGTTAATCATTGAGGATTTGCCTACATTGGGGCGACCAACTACTGCGATTTTGGGTAATTCTTCAGTGTCGGGTTGGTAATCGGGGTTAAATGATGCTACAATTGCATCAAGCAGTTCACCGGTACCACTTCCATTTATTGCAGACAGTTCGAAAGGATTACCCAGTCCCAGACTATAGAATTCTGCGATAAGGGTTGAACGTGCAGGGGTATCTACTTTGTTTGCTGCCAGAAATACTTTCTTAGAAGAGCGACGAAGTGTCTCTGCCACCTCCTCGTCAAGTCCGGTTAACCCTTCAACTGCGTCAACTACAAAGAGGATAACATCGGCTTCATCAATTGCCAGAGCGGCCTGTTTTCTGATCTCTTCTTCAAAGATATCATCACTGCCGGCTACATAACCACCGGTGTCAATAACTGAAAAAGGAACCCCGTTCCAGTCGCTTTTGCCATAATTTCGATCACGTGTTACACCACTGACAGAATCAACTATGGCTTGCCTGTTTCCGACAAGTCGATTAAATAGTGTTGATTTCCCGACATTCGGGCGTCCTACAATTGCAAGTATGTTTGCCATAGTATGATTGTTCTTTAGATTTCGTATCCGAACTGTTTGAGCATGCGCTCATTATTTCTCCAGTCGGGATTAACTTTAACATTAAGCTCAAGAAATACTTTTTTTCCTAAAAAGGTTTCCAGATCTAATCTGGCTTCACTCCCCACCTTCTTGAGCATCTTTCCACCTTTTCCAATGATGATCGGCTTCTGGGAGTCTCTTTCGACATATATAATAGCTCTAATGCGGTCTATTTTTGGTTCTTCAGTATACTCTTCGATGTATACTTCCGTACTGTATGGAATCTCTTTGTTATAGAGCAATAATATCTTTTCTCTGATTACTTCAGTAACGATGAAGCGCATGTGTCTGTCAGTCAGATCATCTTTGTCGTAGTAGGCCGGACTTTCAGGTAGTTTGCTCAAAATTGCATCGAGAACCTTTTCGAGGTTGAATTTATGCATTGCAGAGATGGGGATAACTTCGGCACCAGGGAATTGTTGTTGCCAGAATATCATATCACCTGCTACCTGCTCCTGCGATGAGGCATCAATCTTGTTGACTACAACGATAATAGGTACACCTGTTCCCAGCATCTTTCTGATGATTGCCTCATCGGGGTTTCTTTCTCCGCTTTCCGATACATAAAGAAATACATCAGCATCTTCAAAAGAGCCCTCTACTGCCCTCATCATCGATTCCTGAAGCTTGTATGATGGGCTTAGGATACCTGGTGTATCACTGAAGACAATCTGGTAATCATCGCTATTTAACAGGCCAAGAATGCGATGTCTTGTGGTCTGTGCCTTTGGCGTGATAATAGAAAGTTTCTCTCCTAATATTGCATTCATCATAGATGATTTTCCAACATTAGGTCGACCAATTATATTCACAAAACCAGCTTTATGTGACATCGTTAATTATTTTTTTACAGAAAGTATTGTTAATAAGAAAAAAGCGTTAATTTTGCAGTCCCATTTGCAAAGATACGAATATTTCGGAAGCAGGCAATTGAGAGCCAGCTTGAAGAAACAAGATATAGTGCGGGGTGGAGCAGAGGTAGCTCGTCGGGCTCATAACCCGAAGGTCATAGGTTCGAATCCTGTCCCCGCTACCAAGTGAGCCGAGTGGAAATCGGCTCTTTTTTTAACTAAGAGCAAGATAATAGCTTGTTCTGTAGACAAAAGACATAGTGCGGGGTGGAGCAGAGGTAGCTCGTCGGGCTCATAACCCGAAGGTCATAGGTTCGAATCCTGTCCCCGCTACCAAGTGAGCCGGAAAGTATTTTCCGGCTTTTTTTATTGTCTGAGGCAGGGCAGTTTGTGAGAGGATAAGACTATTTATAGTTCAGTATCTCCGGGTTTACTATTTGAGTTCCCTAAAATGGTTTCTTGCCTTTTGATTGATTCGTCATGGACAATATTCAGAAGGGTTGTTATAAACTCTCTGCTAAGCCCCATGTTTTCCGCCTGAGCAACTCTATTTGATGCGATCTCACGCCAGCGGTCGAGTTGAAGTATGGTAATATTATTGACTTTTTTGTAGTTGCCTATCTCATCAATGATCTGCATTCGTCTGGCTAGAATATGAATTAACTCAGAATCGAGTTTGTCAATCTCTGATCTTAGCTGTTCCAGTTTTATCTCGAACTCTTTGTCGCCGATGCGTTTTCTGAGAACTAATTCTTCGAGCAGTTGAGCAAATGCCTCCGGTGTTACTTGTTGGTTCTTATCTGTTAGAGCTATGCCAGGGTTAGGATGGACTTCAATCATGAGGCCATCCATTTCAAGGTTGATTGCTTTTTGGCTGATCTCTTTAAGTAGAGATCTACTACCTGCAATGTGGCTTGGGTCTGTAAGTATTGGTAAGTTTGGGAAGCGACTTTTTAGTTCAATTGGCAGTTCCCACATGGGACTGTTTCTATAGGGGCCTTTTCTATAGAAAGAGAACCCTCTATGTATCGCTGCGAGTTTGGTTAGTCCTGATTTATATAGCCTCTCAAGTGAGCCAATCCATAGTTCAAGATCCGGATTTACCGGGTTCTTAACTAATACAGGGATATCGGTGCCTTTTAGGACATCAGCAATCTCTTGAACAAGAAAGGGGTTTACAGTCGTTCTAGCTCCAAGCCAGAGCATATCCGCATGGTGTTTCAACGCAATCTCAGTGTGGCGTGCAGAAGCCACCTCTATACAATATGGTAATCCGGTCTCCTTCTTTGCCTGATCAAGCCATCTTAAGGCAATCTCACCTGCACCTTCAAATCCTTCGGGTCGTGTTCTTGGTTTCCATATTCCGGTTCTGAATGCTCCTACATTTTTGTTTTTAGCTAAATCACGAGCACATGAGAGGACTTGTTCCTCGTTTTCGGCACTACATGGTCCGGCAATTATTCCGATGCCTGACTCAGCAAGTTTCAACCATGAGTTTAATGGCTTAATATCGGCGAGTGGGTTATTGTTTGGCATAACTATCTGATGACCCATTGTGCGGTCAATTTGCTTTTTTGTTCAACAAGTATCTCTACCTCATTTGTAACTTTCTCTATGGTTGCTGTGTCATAATGTCTTACAGTGACCAACTTTAATTCCTTACATAATGAGACATTGAATGAGTTCTTAAGATCATTGATGACATTTTCAATTCGTCTTTGGTTATAATCGGCACAAATTGAAAAGCTAAGAGCCGAGTTCTGCATGAGGTTAATATGGAGGGAGTGTTTTGAGAATACTCCGAAGATCTCCCGGAGGTGTTTTTCAGCGATGAATGAGAAGTCTTTGGCTGATATAGTTATAAGAACCTGATTGGTCTTAAAGATATAGCTCGGCATTTGAGGACTTGCCTCTGTAAAAGATCCGATCACCGTACCCTCCTCCAGAGGATTAAGAAATGACTTAATGTGGAGTGGAATCTTTTTATTCTCTAGAGGCTTAATGGTTTTAGGGTGAATGATACTAGCTCCATAATAGGATAATTCTACAGCCTCCTCATAAGGGATTCTATCGAATTTTGTTGCATCATTGACGAACTTGGGGTCAGCATTAAGTAGACCCGGTACATCTTTCCAAATGGTAACGGCCTCAGCATCCAGAGCCCAGGCAAAGATTGAGGCGGTAAAGTCGGAGCCCTCTCTCCCTAGTGTAATCGAACTACCTTCTGGTGTAGACCCAATAAAACCTTGCGTTACGAGGATTGTACTTTTTGATTTATTCAGATAGGGTGTTGTTCCCTTTAGGATTGAATCTTGGGTTACTTCCCAATTGATATGGGCATTCCTCCAACTGTGATCGGTTCTTATCCACTGCCTGGCGTCGATCCAGTTGTTGTGGATCATCTCTTGATTGAGGTAATGACTAATGATCGTTGTAGATATTAGTTCGCCGAAGCAGACTATCTGGTCATATTCAAAATCATATTCCCTTTTGGCTGAATGGCTCATAAAGTGTTCAAGTTGTTTAAACAGTGAGTCAACAGCAGGATGTATCGGGTGGTTCTCAGTGAAGAGTTCACTGATGATGGTTCTATGATATGTTTTAATCTCCTCAAGATAGATGTTCATGGAACTATCGTCATAGAAATGAGCATCTAATAACTTTTCTAAAGCATTAGTGGTTTTGCCCATTGCTGAGACAATCACGATTAAGGATTCGGTCTTGTATTTTTCTAATATTGCTACCATGTTTCTCACAGCAGCGGCATCCTTTACTGAGGCTCCCCCGAATTTAAAGATTTTCATTTTGTCCTAAACCTTTGATAATACCCTGCAAAAATACCCTATTTAGTACTCTTAATTATGATTAACAAAAAAGAAGGCTTGTTTGATTGACTTCTTCTCGTCTTATCTGGATAGGGAGCCGAATTTATATAAAGGCATTTTTAGGTTTTTATACCAGTTTTTATATAGTAATAGTTCATGATTGCCTTTTTAGATACCGAATGTGAAAAAGTTAAACTTTGGTTAATGTTTGTTGTTAAGGAAATTATATCGTGTCATAATCGTTTAATTTACATATCATCCAATTAACAATTAGAAGTTTATTCCGGGAAATGGTTCAATTGTAACTTTAGGATGGACTGTGCGTCATAACACTAACAAACAAAAGAGTCATGATAAAGAGTGTAGGATTGAATAAGGTGTTTCAGACTGATGAGGTTGAAACAACAGCTTTGATGGATGTTTCATTATCAATAGGGGAGGGTGAGTTTGTTGCTATAATGGGGCCATCGGGTTGTGGCAAGTCTACACTCCTGAATATTCTGGGGATGCTGGATAGTCCAACTAATGGAGAATATTGGTTCTTGGATAGGAATGTCTCCTCATTAAGGGAGAAGGAGCGAGCTAAGCTTCGGAAGGAGAATTTGGGTTTTGTGTTTCAAAATTTCAATTTGATTGATGAGTTAACGGTATTTGAAAATGTTGAGCTGCCGTTGGTTTATCTTGGTGTTACAGCTAAAGAGCGTGTAAGGCGGGTAAACGAAGTGCTTGATAGGATGAATATTTCTCATAGATCTAAGCATTATCCATTGCAGTTATCCGGAGGACAACAACAGCGGGTTGCTGTTGCAAGAGCCGTGGTGAGTCAGCCGAAGCTTATTTTAGCTGATGAACCTACTGGTAATCTTGATTCAGCGCATGGAGAGGAGGTGATGGAACTGCTCGATAAGTTAAATAAGGAGGGAACGACCATTGTTATGGTTACCCATTCACAGCGTGATGCCTCTTATGCACAGAGGGTGGTTAGGCTGTTTGATGGTCAGATAATAAATGAGCAGTATCAGGATTCATTAAGTCAATAGTCACATGTTAAAGAACTACTTTGTTAGTGCTTGGCGGAATTTAACCCGTAACAGAGCCTATGCAGCATTGAACCTGGTCGGTCTATCCGCAGGGTTGTTGGCTTTCCTGTATATCTTCTTATATATAAACTTTGAAGGTAATTATGACACCCATTATCCTGATAATAAAAGAGTTTATCGGCTCGAATCGCACTTTACGATTGGTGGTAAGTCGGATTTAGTTGCGGTGACAGCCGTTCCTTTAGCCCCTGCTTTGAAACTGGAGTATCCGGAAGTTGAGAGTTATACTCGTTTTGCGGATTTAGAGGATGCAACTATCAGGGTAGGGGAGAAAGAGTTACCCGAAGAAAATGTCTATTGGGCAGATTCTACGGTTTTTGAATTGTTTCCTGCTAAAGTTATCAGTGGGGATACTCGCAGAGCTCTTGCCGATGTGAAATGTGCGGTAATCACCCGCTCTTTCGCTGAGAGATACTTCGGTTCTACCGATGCTGTGGGGAAGAGTTTTATGTTGAATCATGATGACCATTTTAAGGTAAATGCGGTCGTTGAAGATGTTCCCGGTAACAGCCATCTGAGGTATAATTGTTTGCTCTCTATGGCTACTGTAGCAAAGCGGGATTCCACAAGAAACTTTAATGACTTGAGTCCGATAGCATTTTGGAATATCAATATCTATAGCTATGTAAAGCTGCATGATGAGCAGAGTATTGATGCAATACATGCTAAGTTTCCCGGTTTCTACAAGAAGTATATGGCTGAGATTGGCGATAAGCTTGATGCTAGCTTTGTATTGCTGGCAACAAGGTTAGATAAAGTTCATTTGGCTGGTGGGCTAAGTGCTGATTTACCTACAGGAAATAAAATGTATTTGTGGGTATTTGGCGCTGTTGCGATGTTTATCCTTCTTTTGGTGGTTATTAACTACACCAATATGTCTACTGCCCGTGCTGCCACTCGTGCAAAGGAGGTTGGTATCAGAAAGGTAGCTGGTGCATGGCGAGGTCAATTGATTGCACAATTTATTGGTGAGTCAGTTTTAGCAGCATTGATTGCCTGGGTGGTTGCTTTGGTTTTAGGGGTCTCGCTCTTGCATTGGTTTAATATGCTTACGGGAAAAGACTTTAGCGTAGGTGAGTTTCTTAGTCCTGAGAACTTGCTGATTGGCTTCTTAATATCGGTTGTGACAGGAGTTTTAGCTGGAATTTATCCTGCATTTTATCTCTCATCTTTAGAGCCGGTAAATGTTCTGAAGGGGTTAATGCCTGGTACTCGTGGTGGATTGAGAAGAGTATTGGTTACATTTCAATTGATTGTCGCAATAGTGATGATCTTTGGTACCCTTTCAGTTGAGAAACAGCTGAAGTTTATGCAGACATACAATCCCGGGTTTAATAAGGAGAATGTTCTGGTTACACCAGTAATTGATACGGGCATGCGCAGACGATTTGCAGAAATTAAGCATCAGATGTTACAGCAACCCGGGGTTATAGATGTTGCCTCCAGTAGTGGCATACCTGGCAGACTCACTGGATTGGTTGTTATGCGTGTCGAGGAGGCCGATGGTAGGATGGGTGAACATGCCGTCAATTTTATGATGGTTGATACAAGTTACTTGCAGTTTATGGGAGTACAGCTTGCCGCTGGTCGCTTTTTTGATGGTAAAAATGGAACTGAGCTAAAGGAGGCTGTTATTATAAATGAGGTTGCTGCCAGGAAATTCGGATGGGGTGATAATGCTCTTGGAAAGAAGATCCAGTTTGGCGTAAACCTCGATGGTACTGCTGATAGAAACTGTAAAGTAGTTGGTGTGGTGAAGGATTTTAACTACATGTCATTACATAATCCAATTGAGCCAATATTCTTCTTTCTCGGTGAACGACCAGGTTACTATATCAGCATAAAGGTGGACGGTGCTGTCCAAAATGCGACACAAGAAAGAGTGGTTCAGACATGGCAAACCTTTGGAAGTCGTCAATTACCCGACTTTAAATTCCTTGATCAAACGCTCTCATTAATGTACAAAAACGAACAGAAAATCGGACAGTTGTTCGCTGTTGCATCGGCTTTAAGTATCATTATTGCTCTTTTGGGGCTCATGGGTTTATCTTCTTTTGTAGTTCGCAGGAGAATGAAGGAGATGAGCATCCGTAAGATACTTGGTGCGTCAGATATTTCAATTGCTAAGCTGTTTTTACGTGAGTTTCTGTTACTTGTATTGTTTGCCTTTGTCATAGGCGCTCCTTTGGCATGGTATTTGATTAATATATGGCTGAGCAGCTTTGCTTATCATACCTCGCCCGGATGGGGGGTGTTCTTTGCAGCCGGATTGATGTCGCTACTCGTTACATTGACAACGACTTCGGTGCATATCTGGAAAGCAGCAAGAATGAATCCATCCGAAATTATTAAATACGAATAGTTTTTCATATCAGATAAATTTGTGTGTAATGGAAGCCGTTTTGAACCGGGAGGTGCGAAACGGCTTAATTTTTTTACCCTTTTAAGAAATGTAATCTTTACGTTTCTTAAAAGGGTAAACTTTTAGCCTCTGATTAATTAATGCTAGATCGAGGTCACCAACTTTGCTTTTTTATTATCTAGATCTATTCGTCATCATTTTCATCCGGAGTAGCACTCTCCTCAAAGTTTTTGGTTGTCCAATTGTTAAGCCAGAGTAAAAGACTGGGAAGGAGGAAGAGGTTTGTAAGCATAGCTGTCAGAAGAGTGAAGCTGACGAAGTAGCCCATTGCCTGAGTCCCTCCAAAAGTTGAAAATGCGAATACAGAGAAACCTAAGAATAGCGCTAATGAAGAGAATATCATGCTTTGTCCTGTTTCTCGAAGTGCCTTGATTACACTGATGTAAATCTCATTGTTATTCCATCGTAACTGCTGACGGTAACGTGAGAGAAACTGAATAGTATTGTCAGCTGAAATCCCTAAAGCGATACTAAAGACCAGTATTGTACTGGGTTTGATTGGAATTCCCATGTAGCCCATTAATGCAGCTGTAAGTAGCTGAGGGATAAGATTGGGGATTAAAGATAATGTTACTATTCTCCATGAACTAAAAAGCATGGCTAAAAGCAATGCTATTAGAACGATGGCAAGAATTAAACTCTCAATTAGGTTTCCAAATAAATAGGTAGTGCCTTTAAGGAAGACAACTGAAGACCCTGTAATGGTTACCTTGTATTTCTCTTTTGGGAAGATAGAGTCTACAGTTGGTTGCAGTTTGTGTAATATTCTATCTATTTCAGGAGTACTGACGTTAGCCATCTGTACACTTATTCTTGTACGTTGCATCGTTGAGTCGGTAAAGGCATCAGCTATTGTACGTTTACCTGTTTTCTTTTGAGGCAAGTATTTTATCAAGAAAGGAAGTTCCTGAGATGAGGGAAGATCATACATTGTTGAATCATTGCCATAGAAGGCCATTCTTCCTAATTTGACAACCTGGACAACGGATAATGGAGCAGATAGCTCAGGATAGGTTTTTAGTGAGTCCTGAAGCTGATCTATTTTTCTGAGGTTATTTAGTCGTGTAACCCCCTTTGGTTTCTTTGTGTCAATGACAATCTCAAGAGGCATAACTCCTTTGAAGTTCTTCTCAAGGTAGAGTAAGTCAGTGTAAAGTCTCTCTCCATGAGGAATATCATCAACAATACTGCCTGAAGTTGTTAATCTTGTGATGCCACCTATTGCAATGATAACAGAGATTCCCACAGTGATATAAACAATCTTTCTTTTATTCTCAACTAAATGTACTATTTTGTCGAGAATAAGGTTGATTCTCTTACCTCCATGGTGTTCCATTTGAGCTGTTGTAGGGGCTGGCAGGTAACTATACAAGATAGGGATCAGCGTAAGTGTTAAGAGATATACAGTTAGAATAGATAGAGTAGCGACGACCCCAAACTCAATCAGA
>JAJTBW010000148.1 GCA_021286705.1 Sphingobacteriia bacterium | reverse complement strand
TGTTGGAGGGAAATTTAACTTATATACAGCTTTGAAGGTGAGGAATGATGACTTTAAGAATCTATACTTTAAATCAATATCTGGAACTGTTAAGATTCGGAATGGGAAATCATTTGGGTTTATTGATGATGTATTCATTCATCCGAGTTTAGTCGCTAAATATAAGTTGGTCGATTTGTGTACTTTTACCGGGAGTGCAATAAAATCATATAATCCGGATAAGAAACAGTGGGGCTGGAGATTAATATAATTATCTAGGTTTGTTTTGTTCTATTGCTAAACTTAAAAAATCCCTCATAAGAAAATTTGGGAAAGGAATCTCACCTATCCATCCACCCCTTGAACTCCGCCACCCGTTCACGTCTCACCACTATCTCATCCTTCTCGTCCCAATCTAACAGGATGATCTTTAGTCTGCTTGAGGAGTAGGCTATGATATCGCGAATAGCATCGTAGCGGATGATATAATTCCGGCTGATCCGGAAGAAGAGTCTGGGGTCTATCTTCTCTTCGATACGGTCGAGGGAGAGGTCGATGGCATAGTTCTTTTGCTTGCCGATGCTTATAAAGTTACATCGCTCTTTGATGAAGACGCAGTTGATGGCGGTTACCGGGACAGATCGATAGTGGTCGCCGATCTTGATTAAGAACCGCTCCTTGACCTTGGGCTGGAGTTGATTTATTAGGCTCTCGATCCGGGTCAGGTCGATCTGATGGTGATGAATCGATTTAAACTTCTCAATCGCATGGCTTAGCTCTTCGACCGAGATTGGTTTCAATAGGTAATCGACACTGTTGACTTTAAAGGCCTTCAATGAATATTCGTCGTAAGCAGTCGTGAAGATCACCGGTGTCTTAATGGTACACCTCTCAAAGATCTCGAAACAGAGACCATCCTCTAACTGCACATCCATAAAGATCAATGCAGGATGAGGGCGGCTAAGCAGCCAGTTGGTGGCACCCTCAACCGACTCTATTACTGCCATAACCTCGATGTTTTGGTCGATCTCCCTGATTAGCCTGGAAAGTCTCTGAGCGGCTAACTGCTCATCTTCAATTATCAATACTTGCATAGTCATAGTCGGATTAGTGGGAGCTTAACAATAAATTGATCTTCGTTATCAATGATAATCAATTCTCTCTGCATGATTAACCTAACTCGCTCCTTCAGGTTCGACAATCCCTTTTGGGTGGAGACAGCCAGTATGCTCTTCCTCTGTATCCTGTTGGAGATCATAATATAGTCGTCGATCTGCCTGATGGTAACCACCAGTGGCTGCTCACGTGACATGGTGCTGTGTTTGATTGCGTTCTCGACTAAGATCTGTAAGGAGACTGGTATCACCTTAAACTTATCCGTTTCATTTACATCCATATCAATGATAAACTTATCCTGGTCTCTTACCTTCTGAAGGGTGATATATTGACTGATAAAGTCAAGCTCATCCTTAAGAGGAATAAGGTCTCTATCTTCATTTTCAAGTATATATCTGTAGATGGCTGATAATTGCTGAATGTAGTTATCAGCCATTTTTGCATCCATATAGACCAACTCAGAGAGGGTATTGAGGCTGTTAAAGAGAAAATGAGGATTGACCTGAGCTTTCAGGTCTCGGTATTTATAGTTCAGATTCTCCTCGCGCAGGAGCTGTTCACTGAGACGAGCCATTTGGCGAGGTCACGTTGTTCAGGGGAGATGGAATGGTAGAATTGGTCCTCGAGGAAATTGGTAGCGTTAATTTTGTAAGAGAATCCGTTGAAAGAGGGGAGGAGAGTTCCTGAGAACAGAGTCTGTTGGAAGTCGCTTATTTGGGCGAGGGTCACGTTATTCCATACGACAGAATCGTTTGGTAGGGTAATATAAGAGGCATTGACGGCATTGCAGTTGAATTTGGCGCCGTTAATAGGATCGATATTTTGCCATTTGAGGGTTACATCGTATTTGCCGATCTCTTTATTACCGGTTATAATCTCTGATGGTTTGATTTGAATGAATTGGTCGATGGTTGTTTGTTGGCAATGTATCGTCTCTGTGGTTAGCAGGGTGGCGATGAAAAGGTAGGCAGATGGTCTCATGTGTTTCTGTTTTAAGAGTGAATAATGGCCAAAGTAAGTGGATGATTATTAGTCCGAAAAGTTTTTGTTGCTAAGCTGTTGTTTGGGGTGTAGAGTTGCAGGATTTCGTTTTCTAATCGTATGTGTTAGTTTAGGGAGGGGATGATTTAGTGCAGAGCGGGCAACTTTGGTGATTAGGAATATCTTTATTAGGAAGGGATTGTCGACAGGGGGTTGGCAGTCTCTTTTTTTTGTTAATTGATGTAACTTTTTTTTGTAGTTATGAAAATATCTACTATCATTGCATATTCTCTTTGGTACACTACACTAGAAATAAATGATGACATAAAAGTTAGATATGTGCAAAAAATGCATATATCAGCTTGTAGGTGTTGTTGTTTGTTAGTCAGTGTATTAAGAGTGAGGCACTGGGACTGACGGGGCGAAGCTGTAAAGGGAGAGGGGGATTTTATTAAGATTTGCTTGATTGACGCAGGATATGTAAAATTAGTTCTTCTTTATGACAGCGTTTAAGGAAATTACTCGAATAACATTGGTAGTGTAAAATTCAATATTATCTGAATATAGTAGAATAAATGGTTATAGTTCTTTTTGGTCTTGAACTGATTCTGTTTTATTTATTAATTGTAAAATTAATTGAATATGTTTTGTCCAAAATGTGGTGTTCAAAATCTTTCTACATCAAGATTTTGTGTTAATTGTGGTAATGAGCTGAGCCCAGCAAGAAGTGAGGGTATTATTAACCCTTACCAAACATCAAGCGGCTCAGGTTCCCATTTTCAAGCCCCCCCTCCGAAGGAAGAATCTGCAAATATTCTTTATGCTATTCTTTCTTTCGTTATTCCTCTTGTTGGATTTGTACTTTACTTTACCAATAAGGACGATTCTAAAAATAAAGCCAATACCTATTTAGTTTGTGGGATTATAGGTTTTGTTTTTGGCCTTCTTTTCTACTTGTAAAAAGGTAACTCCTTTAACAAATTGATTACTTTGGTTTGAGTAATGAATCAAGCTGTTAAGCCTAAAAACTAGTACCGTCTTTCAATCAAACTATCTGTAGCTTGGTTTTTTTATAATGAAATCTTATAATCGTTAAGGCCTTGGGATAATCTAGCTTAAATAACTAATGGAAAAAGAAAAGACTTACGACATCTTTATTTCTTACCGCAGGAAGAATAGTTATGAAACAGCTAATCTAATTGCGGAAAGGTTGAAGTATGCCGGTTACCGTGTGTTTTTTGATTTGGAGTCATTAAGATCTGGGAAGTTCAATGAGAAGTTATTCTCAGTTATTGAGAATTGTAAAGATTTTCTTGTTGTGCTTCCTGAAGGAGGGTTGGACCATTGTTCAGATCCTGAAGATTGGGTTCGATTGGAAGTAATGCATGCACTCAAGCATAAGAAGAATATTATTCCAATAATGCTTAAGAACTTTAATTGGCCAAATCCAATGCCTGAAGGGATGGAGGAGTTGTCCAAATATCAAGCGATTACAGCCACCGATCATCAGTATTTTGATGCTTCAATGGATAAGCTTCGGTCATATCTTCGTTCTCGTCGAGGCTTTTTCTTTAAGCGTTATAAAAAAGCAGTATTAGTTATAGCTTTGGTAATTGTTATTTTATCTGGAGTATTTGGTTTTAGATATTTTAATAGTTGGAAAGAGTTTGAGCGTGTCAGTAATAAGGAGAGTATTCTAATAGCTTCTGAGATTGCAAAAATGCATCTAGCAGTTATTAATGCTTCAGACATGACAAATGAGTGGGATAAGTTTATTGTAAATCTCTCAATTGCCAATAAAAATGATACAGCCTTTTTACGGAAGCAGCTGCGTGATTACATTAATGCAAAATCAAATGATGTCCCAAAATTATTGAGCCATGATTTATCAGAGGAGTCCTCTGCCGTTCTAAGTGATCATGGGGTCAAGACTGAAGAATTTGTTGGATTCTATAAAGAGATTTGTCCAGCTTTTGATCTGGAGTATAATGAGTTTATTGAAAGAATTAAAGTTTATGTTAATTCTCCCATTATTTCAGAATCGATGGCCAAGAGTATTAGGCTAAATTATCAAGGACTTTTTGAAAGTGCTAAAGGAAATTACCTTGGTTATCTTGGGTTATTGACTACCCTTCCTAAGTCAGTTTACAATGATGACTTTTATAAGTTAAGAAGTCAGTTTTTATTGTTTCGTGATATTCCGATAAATAAAACTTTAAAGGAGTATGAAAGCGATCAAGAGGCATGTTTGGTTGCCTACAGTAATATTATCCAGGAAATTGGTTTAGATGTTAAAAAGGATGAGATAATGCTGGAGGAGCTTAAATATAAGGTTCAAGAAAAAAAAGAGAAAATTCAAGATTCTATTATAGCACGTAGAGTTGTGAATCTGAATAAGAAAAAAGGGGAACTAGATGATCTACGCCTTAAACTTGAGAAGAAATTAAGTGATCTTGAGGAGTCTTACAGACGTGTTTTAACAAAGAACTCTTTCACAGCTGATGAAGATCAGTGGACGATGTGGGGAAAAATTCTAAGGGTATCTACTGTATCTCGTAATGTCATTAAGAGTAGGAAGGAGCATAAAGCATTAGACGAGATTAATAGAAAGGAGGCTATCAGAAATGGTATTGATCCTAAAGAGATATCTGAAACAAGAAGTGCAATAAGTGTTGATGAGATGTTCAGTGAACTTGATAAACGCTTGGATCTTTATATAGAATTTAATAAGCAAAAAGATCCTAATGTCATTGCTTATGGTAATGCAGCTAAGCGGTATTACAAGTTATTAAAAAGAGATGATATTGAGGATGAAGGTATTTTGGTAATTGGAATTGAGAATAATCAAATTCATCCGGTTTTAAAAGCGGGTGATATAGTTCTTGAGCGAAAAGGAACCCCAGTGTTTTCATTTGAAGATTATGCTAAGCTAAAAGATGTTTCAGGTCCCAATGTGTTGAAGTTGTTGCGGTTCGATGCTCAGGGCAATAAATCAATACAAACAGTTACAGTGCCTCCGACAGAAATAAAAGTTGGGTTTCTTGATTTGAGAGAGTAGAATAATTTAATGGTTAGTAGCATGATAAGTGAAGAAGCAACAGGGTCATGGGTCTCACGTATGTTTGGGGTACAGCCACCGGATGAGTATTATTTAAGCTGGAATCTGGCTTTAGCTGGATTGTATATTTTTGCTCTGGTATTGCTCTATAAGTTCTTTTATAGTGGAAAGTCAGGCGGATTTCGTCACTTTATTAAGGGGTGGTTGCTTAAGTTAACGATTCTTGGTGGTATTATAATATACTCCATTGGATATCATCTTAATGAACCTGAGCTTAACTTAGGTGTCATTGTACTCTTGGCACTTTTCTCAACAGCAAGACTGTTTATTTTAGGAAATGACCTGGTAGAAATACATCATCACAACGGTATATTTTTAATATGGTTCTCTGTCTTTAGCGTTTCAGCTGCTTTGATTTCAACTTCAGTACTGATTAATTTTATTGGAAAGAGTTTTTTGTCTTGGTTGAGGATGGTGTTTAACTTCTCGAAACAGAATTATGTCTTTCTAGGATTAAATACTGCTGGGATCACTTTGGCAAAAGATATCTTAAGCAAGAATAGGTCGCCTTTTATTGTTTTTATTCAGGATGTTTCATCTACCGATGACAAAACCTTAGCACAGCAGATTACAGCTTTAGGAGCCATTGTGATTAGTACAAATACCGTTTCTAACTTCTTTAATTTGCAGCATGAGGAGTTGATTTTTCAACCGAATGGAGGTCATGATGCTTTGCATTCACATACTCAGGATCTGAATCTTAAGAAACTATTTTTATCATGGAAACTGAAACATCGTAGGAGTGATTTATTTATTTTGAGTGATAATGAATCTGAGAACTTTCATCTACTCAGTGTGCTGTTGAAGAACCTTGAGAGTTTGAAGGTTAAAACTGAGTTAAAGATTCATCTGCGTACAGTTTCTCCAAACGCCTCTGAGGTTTATAAATCTGTCATTGCTAAGGCTTCTGAAAGGCTGGTTCTGCATGATCAGGCTCAAATAGTAGCTCGCCAATTGGTGAATGATAATTTACCTATCATTTGGATAAAGGAGAACTATCCGAATCATATAAATAAGGATGCTACCGTTAGTCGAGATTTTACTGTGATGATAATTGGGTTTGGCCTCAATGGTAATTCGGTTTTTCGCAAGTTCTATGAGCAGGGTCAGTTTGTGGGTTCACGTTTTAATGCTATTGTTATTGATCGGGATTTAAAGCGTTTAAAAGGCGATTTTATCAACAGATACAGTGGGTTGGTTGCTGAATTAGGTAATAATCTTAAGTTTTATGATGAAGAGGTGGGCTCACTTGGTTTTTACGAGATTCTAAAAGATTACTCTGCTAAAGTTGATTATATTGTTATTAGTCTTGGTAATGATGACCTAAGTTTGAAGACAGCGTTTGATGTCAAGTATTTTATGTCTCGTTATCAGAGGCCATATAAGATATTCACTCAAATCTCAAGGAATAATATCTTTTTAAACGTATCTGATGAGAATATAAAGGTCTTTGGGCGAGATAGCGATGTATTTACTGAGGAAATTATCACACGAGAGAGTTATTATAGTCTTGCCAAGTCAGTTCATGCTGCTTATATTAAAGGAGTCTCTGAAAGTAAGAGAAAAGCATGGGAGCAACTGAGCAATTTTACTCAAGAGTCAAATATTTCTGTAGTTGAGCATTCCTTAACGAAATTGATCCTGGCTGGTTTATATTCTTCTGAAGGGGATGATACTAATGATGAGAATGGTGACAAGAGAGAGAAAATAACTACAACAGCTCTTCGTAATAAATTGTTAGAAAGGCTCTGTTCTTTTACGAGTTATGATCAGTTTCAAGCGACTATTGGGTCGGAGGCAATTAAGAATATTGCTATAACTGAGCATCTTCGTTGGAATGCATTTCATCTTATTAATGGTTGGGTTCGTTGGGAGTTAAGTGACATCCCCACTGGTTCAAGGAATAAGGATGAACTACGAAAACTTCATGCTTGTCTGGTTTCGTGGGATGAGCTTGATGCTGTAATGACCCGGTTCGGGGAAGATTATAAAAGCTATGATGAGGCTTGCCTCAAAGAGATTTACGAGAATGCCATTAGAGGTCATTATTCAATAAAAGGTAAAGATGAATAATTTTTTTGGTGAGCAGGAAATTGATGTTAATTTGATTGCTAAAAGGGTTCATGAGACTTGGATGAATCTTAAATTGAAAGAAGGGTGGAGTTTTGGTGCAAATCTCGATCTGAATAAGAAGGAACATCCCAATATTGTACCCTTTGAATCTTTATCCGAGTCAGATAAAGAGGTAGATCGTCAAACGGTTATGGCTACCATAAGCTATTTAATTGAGAATGGTTATACGATATTTAAAAGTACTACCTTAAAATAAATTAAGTTCAAAAACAACTGGAAATGATGGAAAACAGAGAGCATATGGTGATGGTTACCTAGAAGAGTAATTGGATTTTTACAGTTATTAGTTTTGTAACCCTGAATCTGGTTTTGGGTTTTCTTTTACTGAAAAGTAGGGTTGAGGTATTTTTGATTATGTTGGTAAAAAGCAAGCCAGATCTCAATTGAGATGCTGTAGAGTTTCGTTTGCCTTTAGTTGGTGTATTAAGAAGCCCCCCCCCATACGTACTGTCTTACTACTAAACAAAGTTTTTTGCTAAGTTTCTTATCATGAGGATTTAGTGGATAGTCATAGGTATGTCTTATTTAATTCTATTAAGTGATGAACAGCAGATTTTTTTGGATTTTTATTATTATTGTTGTTTTGTCCGGTTGTGGTTTTGATGATAACAAAACTTTAGAAAATCGGCCAATATTACAACCTGAAGTTTGGTTAGAATTGTACAATGAAGCTTGGGCAGTTTGTGAGAAACAGGTGCCTTGGAAGTATCATGAAGGTAATAATTATTTAAACCCTGAGGAGGATATAGCAATTATGTCAAGATTATTAACTGAAAGATCAATTGAGATAGAAAGAAAGGTAGCCGAGGAGTTTCCTGAACTATATCAATACACTAAAGTGCCTGCGTATCGGGAAGTTTTGTTAAGACAAGGTCAAGCTGTTTATAATCAGCTTTTGTATCAAAATATGCTTGAGTCCAGAGCTCTTGATGCAGATATTGATAATCAGGAAAAAAGGGATGCGGAGCTTTTAGAAAGAGAAAAAGAGCGTATGGATCGTTTTCTTAAGGATTATAAAGCGCCTGATTATATTCCCTAAGGGTTCGAAGATAATGAGAGTTCCTGTTTCAAAGATAATGTTATTGCATTCGAAATTTAGAACGATGAAATGAAAAGATTCTTACTGTATATTTTGTGCTTCATCTTATTTAATGGATGTGGTGTTATAAATGAGTCCAGCTATTATGCTGTTTCAGATGGTTTGAATCAGAAATTGCCGTTTTTAGAGACGTTTTTAGATTTGAATTCATTTGAGGAGGTCTATTTGAAGGATACCATAAAGTCAGCAGTGGGTTCATTTCCATCAATTAATCAGCCTATCGCTTTGGTTCAAGCTTCTGACGCAGCAAGGTATCTTCAACATGAGTGTTATGGACGCTTGTTTAATGACACGATTCTCTCTATGGGGAAGATGATGGTTAAGCTGGTCAATCATCGACAAAATGAATCAGTTTGTATAATGGGGTTTGTCGGTTCAATAGTGACGCTGGGTGCAGGAATGACTATTTTCCCTTTGAAGAAGCAGCGCTGTTGGATTACGGTGGATGTTTCTATATATGATTTAGATGGTAATCTTGTGCGTACCTACAATGGGCGAGGGTCAGATACTTATTATGTAGGGGTCATGGGGCTCGATATTGAGGATCTTAAGGTACAGCGTATTCAACTTGGTGCTTTTAAGGATGCATTCTGTGATGCCATTTCTGCTATGAATGAAGAATCAGACGTTGTAATGAAAATCTTGTTGAAGAAGTTTTATGAAGTGGATGAACAGCGGAAATTGTTAGCTCAGAATAGCAGGAAGTACGAGAGACAGTGTAGACTAGCAAAATTCTACCTTAGAAATGGTGCTCCTTTAAAAGCTGCACTATTGTCGGAAGAGGCTTTGAGGCTTGATAATGCTAATTTGGATGCTTATGCTGTCAGGGGTGAGGCTTTTGCTCAAATGGGATATTATGATTTGGCTATACATGATTTCTTAAATGGATTGAAATTAAAACCAAATGATTTTAATTTATCTAAATTGTCTGCTTTGGTTAGTTATGAAACAAAGAGTTATTATAATGCACTCTCCTATCTCAATCGTATAAAAGGCAGTGAATCTTTTACTGACGAGTTACGTTTTATGAAGGGAGATTGTGAACAGAGAGTGGGATTATATTATGCCTCTAATGCTGATTTCATGCAACTTTATAGGACTAGAAATGGTGATGAAATGCTTAAGAGTAGAATAGCATATAATAACGAAATGATTGCATTTGAGTTGAAGCAGATTGAGGAGAAGAGGAAGAATGCACTAAGACATCAGCAGCAGGTTTTAAGTGCCGTTCAGCAGGCTCAGCAATCTATTAACTCTTCTTTACAGCAGTGGAGCGGAAGTTCATCATCTAGTCAGACCTCATCGTTTAGTAATAATTATACCGGGATTGAATTCTCAAATACTGGATCGGGTAGTTCCGTTAGTCAATTGGAGGAGGTTACCTGTTCTTTTTGCAAAGGTACTGGCGTTAACCCGGGAATAGAGACCGTTCCAACCTACGGAAATGATTGTGAAATGTCGGTGCACTGTCAGTATTGTAGTAATCCTAAACCTCATTACCATAAGAAATGCCCTTCATGTAATGGTCGCGGAACAGTAAAGAAACTTGTAGCCAAGAAATTACCTTGATGAGGTTTGTTCTGTGTTGGATATTGATTTTAACGTTTGAATAGGCAATAGATTTACGTAATTCAGTAGGTTTTGGAGAAAGAGTTAGTTCTAATTAAGGGTTGTTTTAGAGTAGTTTCTGCTAAAGATTGATGAGATTGAAGAGATTGAAATGTTTGTTAAAGTGAGTCATTAAGTAATCAATTAGTTGTATTATGAAAAGTGAATGTAAATTAGAGAGCAATGTAAATTGGAGCGTTTTTAAGAAAAAACTTGGGGTATTTGTTGTCCTGAGTTTATCTTTTTTACTTCAATTGCAGGCTCAATGCGTTGAGGAATTGATTTATCCGAAGATCTATTTTAGGTCTGTTCAGATGCCATTGCTTGGTTTGAAAGTTGATCAAGCCGTAGTAAGATCTATTTCCGGAGATTGTTCTGGCCAAATTAGGTCGATTCTAAGTACGGACCTTCAAAAAGACCTTTATGTGCGCTTG
Source organism: Sphingobacteriia bacterium (assembly GCA_021286705.1). Lineage (GTDB taxonomy): Bacteria > Bacteroidota > Bacteroidia > Bacteroidales > TTA-H9 > JAJTBW01. The sequence goes on along the minus strand of JAJTBW010000148.1, from coordinate 133 downwards.
TCTGAAGATAATACGCAATTCGCATGCGATAGCAGTGTAGTGGAGCTGGTTTTGCCTTACTATCAAAGATTTGATTCTCTATCGATGGAGGGGGGGCGAAATATTGAGATCGATCTTAAGGTGCTTCAATGTT
>JAJTBW010000147.1 GCA_021286705.1 Sphingobacteriia bacterium | reverse complement strand
GCTCTGATTTGGTGTGTTCGTCCTGTTTCAAGTCTACATTCAACCAAAGTAGTATACCTAAAACGCTCCATGACCGTCCAGTGAGATATCGCATTACGGCCAAACTCCGGATCGTCGCTGACAGCCATAACACGCCTGTCTTTCGCACTACGCCCAATATACCCATTTATAGTTCCACTGTCCTCCTGTAGAATACCCCAAACCAATGCATTATACCGACGATAAACCGTATGATTAAAGAACTGCTTTGCTAATGCAGTCTGAGCAAGTTCAGTCTTAGCAATTAACAGTAGACCCGAGGTATCTTTATCTATTCTATGAACAAGATATGGGGCAACATCCTCGCCACGGGAGTTCTTTTTTCCACTAAAATAGTAGGTTAATGCATTAAGTAGGGTTCCGGTGAAATTACCATAACCAGGATGGACAACCATTCCGGCAGGCTTATTTACAACTAAAACATCATCGTCCTCATAGACGGCACTAAATGGTATATCTTCGGCAATTACCTCAAATTCACGGGGTGGATTAGGCAGAACAACCGAGATGATATCAAGAGGCTTAACCCGATAGTTTGGCTTAACAGGATGATCATTTACCAGAATACAATCAGCTTTAGCTGCATTCTGAACTTTATTCCTAGAGACCCCCTCTATTTTATTGGCAAGGTACTTATCAATGCGCAGTAATCCTTGCCCTTTATCTACCGTAAATCGGTAATGCTCATATAGCTCGGCTGCCTCCTCTTCAACATCGTATGCACCGGTATTAGGATAACCCGGTTCTAAACTATCATCCTCCATTAATTTGCAATCGAGATTTTTTCAAAATAGGTTTTGTTATTAGCCAGGTTTGTCACCCTTACCAGGTATAAACCATTTGCTAAAATGGGAAGCGAGGATGAACCCTGTATTTCGGTTGAAGCTACAAACTGACCAGAAATAGTAAAGAATTCAAGCCTCAGATGCTGGCTGGTGCTTCCATCAAACTCTACTTCAACAGTAGAATTGACGATTGGGTTGGGGAAAAACAACACCCCTTTAGATCCGTTTGAGATATCCGATTTACTGGTTGTACCAGTCATCACAGGCCTAATCATCAATGCACCTGAGTATTGGGAACGAATCCAGGTGCCATCTACATTGTACGACTGGTTGGCACTATTATCAATAGAGTAGTCGAAGCCAACATTCAGATTGTCGTTTGTTCTCTGCTGAAGGCCGATATGGAAAGCATTCAACGCCAGTACAGGCTTAGGAATGGTGTATCTAACAAACTGATAAAGATCATCACCATAATCCACTCTTACGATTGTATCTGCCCGCAACAGTTTACCGGGAAGTCCATTGTTATCATCCCAAAACCTGAGATTAAAGTATTGTTGATTAGCACTATTCTGAGTACGATTAAAAAAGATATCCACTGCTTTAATCATATCAGGTTTGCTAAGTTTGAAACGAATAGCAAACTGAGCACCAGAGGGGGTGACACCGTAACCAGCCTCCGGAACACCATCGTCATAGCTGTAATAATCCTGAAAATTTTGTCTAAACACAACCGAGTCAATACGAGTGTCAGTACCTGACTCAAAAGTGGTGATCTTATGAACTATATCGAAATAGGTAGTTGCAACACCACCCAGAGGATCAATAGGCAAAATGCGTGAGACGGCAGGTTTCGATACCTTTTGTTCTGAAAGGTATCCTTCTACCGGATATGGATCTAATAGAAAAAGACCGCCGGAATAGCTATCAACCTCGTTTCCATTTTCATCAATCACATTGTATTCATATCGACCATTCTTCAGTTGACCACTTAAGTTGGCTACTTTATTTTCCAGTGAGTCACGCAAGACAGAGCCTGGATTGTCACCATATTGCCAATAAGGCATTGCCGTGTAATTCTTCAACATCCGCGGGGCAGCAGAGGCAAATCCCATCCAGTTATAGGTGGTATCATACATGTTTCTGCCAACATTTAGATAAACCTGATCAATATTCCATTGATCCATATTACTCTGCCAAGACTGAAGCATGTCGCCAGCAAGACTGGCATATCCAATAAAACGAAACTTAAAGTCGCTGTGAAAGTATAGGGCACTATCTGTTAATGGGATAAGCACTTGTTTCCACCAAGCACCATTATGCACATAGAAGGTATCAATTTTCATTCCTTCTGAAGCCCAAACCGTTTTCCAGTACTTAGTTCCATCAATATTAGCCTCAAACTGTAATAAAAGCGAGTCAGTAGGTTGAGGGTCATTACCTAAACCTTGTGGTTGAAACCAGAAACTAAGATAGATTGAATCAGATTTATTTATAGCTCTTTTAAGAGGACTAAACAGGGAGTCAAGGCGAATACTCCTTGAAGTTAAATAGTCAGCCGCAAAAGAGGCCGTAGAGGCTCCATTATGAATATAACCGGCAGAGTCAATAGCATCAAAAGTTGCTACTCCATGATTAATGGCATTTTTCGGGAAAGCATCATTGATAAAGACATCAAAATCTGACCATAATGTCTGGTCAGGATAGACCTGTGGATACCTAAAATCGTCATAAAAAGGTAAAATAACGGCAGATGCGTCAGTTTTAAGCTGAGGCTGTTGTCTTTTACTCAAATCAAGAGCAGGGTTATGATACAAACCAGTAACTACTTCCTGAGAAAAAGCGAAACCGGTTTCAACAAGTATTAATATCAGTGAAAGGAGTATTTTCTTTGTAATTGACATTATTTCACCTGGATTTTAGTCATTAATTTTGAGAATCATCCAATTTAAACCAGAGATCTACATCATCTCCCGGGCTGCAAAATTCTCCAGCTTGCGGAGATTGACGAACAACCTTACTATGATCATCATCAAATCCATCCTCAAACTTTATTCTTCCCACATTCAATGTTGCACTATAGATTGCCCTGTATGCTTCGTAAGCAGATAGTCCACTGACGTCAGGTACCCTGATTGCACCTGGGGAAGTTCCTCTTTCAACAACCAAAACAATCTTTGATCCACGATTGATAAGAGTTCCGGTACTTATATGCCCCCCCTTATACATCTGATCAACCACTGCATTGGTATATTCTCCGGGAACCAGCTGTATCTTCTCTACCTGAAGTTTGGCAGCCATCAGTTTATCAACAGCTTGTCTGACCGAGAGATCTAACAGATTAGGCATTTTGACCTTTTCAGGTGTCTGACCAACAATAGAGACATAGACCTTTCGGCCATGTTTAATATTGGTATTTGCCAATGGATCTTGTAATAGAATCGTTCCTTTCTCCTTGTTGGGTTCAAAGACAGAGTCCATTATAACTACTTCCAGATTATTATCATCGGCATACTGAACCAATTCAGTAACCGACTTTCCTATAAAATCGGGTAGAAGCAGATTATCTCCTTGACGAGTATATATTCTTAGAATCTGTATGATAATCCAGAAAAGTAAAATCGATACAGCGAAGGCTAGAAGCAGATGCTTCCAAAACAGTTGAGTAAAAACAAATTGCCGCCACTTCATGCTCTTTCCAGGTCTTTTTGCGCTTTTGTAAAAACGCTACATTAAAAAACTTATTGCAATAGTTGCAAAGATAGGAAAATCCCTGTATAACATTTATTGAGCGGATGTGTGTAAATTTGTACCCTAACTAAGAGTTTAACAAAAATGAATCAAGATAAAATTAATGTTGCTGTTATTGCCGGCGGAGATTCGGGTGAATATACGATCTCATTGAAGAGTGCTTCAATTATCATGAAATATCTTGAGGGAGAAAAATATGCCCCTTTTTTGGTACATATTAAATTTGGAGAATGGTACTGTCTGTTACCTGATTCAACGAAAGTTGAAATAGACAAAAACGATTTCTCTATAACCGTTGACAAAAAAAAGATCCGTTTCGATGTAGTCTTTACCGCAATTCATGGCACTCCCGGAGAAGATGGTAAACTACAAGGTTATTTTGATCTGCTAGGCATTCCATATACTAGTTGTGGTAGCATTACCTCTGCACTCACTTTCAACAAAGCCTTCTGTAATAAAGTAGTGGCCTCTACTGGTGTTACTGTCTCTCCATCAGTACATCTTATTAAGGGATATGAGTTTTCAATTGATGATATCTTAGCTACAACAGGACTCCCCTGCTTTGTTAAACCAAATTGCGGAGGGTCAAGTGTTGGTATGAGCAAGGTTAAAGAAAAAGAGCATCTTCTTGAGGCCATTGAGACCGCCTTTAAAGAAGACAACGAAGTTCTTGTAGAGAAATATGTAAAGGGAAGAGAGATTACCTGTGGAGTCTTTAAAAACGGGGAGCAGATCATTGCACTTCCTATTGTTGAAGTGGTAAGTAAGAAAGAGTTCTTCGACTATGAAGCCAAATACACTGATAATCTTGCGGAAGAACTGATCCCGGCGCCCATTGATTCAGCTACTGAAATCAAATGCAAGGAGACTTCAATACTACTTTATAAAGCATTAAATTGCAAAGGTGTTGTCAGGTTTGACTATATTTTTAATGAATCAGTGCTGAACTTCCTTGAAGTAAATACAGTACCAGGTATGTCAAGCGCTAGCATCGTCCCGAAGATGGCACAATACCAAGGCTACACCCTCAATTCATTTTATGACATTCTGATTACTGAAGCAATGAAACAAAAAATGAAGTAAACCGAGCTTCAGAGAATAGACCAAGAAAACGACTTCTCATAGTCGCCTGATTATAATAAAATCGGCTATGAGAAGTCGTTTTTTATTGACTAAGAGTATCTATTATTCAAATACGCAAATAACTTTTGGAACGCTCTGCCACGGTGACTTATGCTATTTTTTGCTTCAGGGGACATCTGCGCAAATGATAAAGTTTCTCCTAAGGGAATAAAAACCGGATCATACCCAAATCCACCATCACCGACACAAGCACTTGAAATGGCTCCCTCAACCTCTCCTGAGAACAGAAACTCTTTTCCATCAATAATCAAGGCAACAACCGTCCTGAATCGAGCAGTTCTTATAGTTTTATCTTGCATCTCTCTAAGCAGTTTGACGACATTATCCTGATAGGTCGCATTTTCTCCGGCATACCTTGCCGAATAGACCCCTGGTCGCCCATCTAGTGCATCCACTTCCAGACCGGTATCATCGGCAAAACAATTCTCTCCTGTCGACTGGTAAATGGTTCTGGCTTTTATTAACGCATTCTCTTCAAGTGTAGTCCCTGTTTCATCAATCTCGTCAGTATAACCAATATCTGACAGGCTAACAATATCCAAATTTCCATTTGCAATCTGTTTGCACTCGCTCACTTTATGAGCATTGTGGGTGGCAAAGATGATCTTCATTAATACAGTATATTTATAAATTACGTTATTGATCCTCCATGTTGAGCCAACTATTTTTTGAAAAAGTTGCCTCCACTTTACGTTCAATTTTATCGGGTAAACAATGAAAAAAGTCTAGTCCTGAAGAATGCTCAACACTATCAACCGAAACTGCATAGTTCAAAAAATCCTGCGTCTTCTCCAAATTTGGTAAGATAAAACCTATAGCTTGATAATGCTTCATTTCATCCTTAACCAAAAGTACCTTAAAGAAAGCACCCGGAACCGGAATACCCTTATCTTTTGTTTTCTTTTCGGCTCCATTAAATAATGGCCCTGTGACAATTGCAATTGTATCAAACTGTTGAGCAAGATCCCTAATCCACTCTTCCAGTCTTTTCCATTCTCCCCTATTTAGCCCTGGCAATTGGGGAGACATATTGGATAATAAAAACGACTCACTCATTGCCTGAGCTGACCAGGCCATATCAGCTGCCGGAGCCAGATGGCCTCTATCATAACCACACTTTTTATAGTCCTTTAGTTCAGCCCTCCTACCGGTTAAACGTGAATCAGGCCGAAATTTATCATCGCGGGTAGCATTTTTCACTAATTCATCACGAGTAAGCTCATAAGAGACCCAACAAGACTGCATTAAAATGGAATCATAACCGGCCAGATAACCCTCATTCATAAGTAGCTTTAATCGTTTTCCCTTGATGGCCTGAGGTAAACCATAGATAGAGTGTTTCTGTGAATCGCAATTCTCTTTTTGGGCACCATCTCTTTGTCCAAGATTATCAGAGGAGATAAAACCTGAGAAAAGAATCATCCCGATAATGGCAGAAATTAAGTAAAACGGCTTTCTCATAACAGGAATTGATTTTAAGATTTAAAAAATAGGGGGCTTAAATCCAGGATATCTCTTGCTGATGATGCGATTTGAGGGCTTCATTTGCCAACAAGAAATGGTCACAACCAAAGAAGCCGCGATAGGCTGAGAGAGGAGATGGATGTGCTGATTTAAGTATAGTATGTCTGGTATCTATGCGGCTTTCCAATTCGGCTGCATCATTTCCCCAGAGAATAAACACCGTATGAACAGATGCTTCCGAAACGAGTGAAATTATGGTCTCAGTAAATTGTTCCCATCCGATTTTTCGATGCGAGCCAGCTCTACCAGATGAAACAGTCAAGACCCTATTCATTAATAATACCTCTTGTTTAGCCCAAGCAGTTAGATCAGAGTCTAGTGGTTTCAAGGTGTTATAGGAGCGTTGAAGCTCCTTTTCAATATTTCTCAGTGATGGTGGCTTTTTAATATCCCTATGGACAGCGAAAGCCAGTCCATTGGCCTGACCAACCCCATGATAAGGATCTTGCCCGACGATTAGTACCCGTGTTTTATTGATTGGGAAGAAACTAAACGAGTTCATGACACTTGAAGAGGGGGGAAATATCGTTTCATCAGCAGAAAAATCTTGTAATTTGAGATTAATGTCCAATAAATTAGCTCTTAAAGCGTTAGAAACATTTGGAAACCTCTCTAAAACCCAGTTCTGAGCAGAAAAGAAATCGTCAAGAATAATAGTATACATGATTCAATAAATTATGACAAAATTAGGGCATCGTCATTGATAAAGGTTGCTTTTTTCAATAGTTTCCCTTTAATTTGTATCAATATTTTAGTTTGAAACATTAGGCATGATGATTGCATATTTGTCGTTACATATAGAGCATCTCACTTGCAAAATAATGGATAAAACTATACACAACGATCGGGCATAACCCATGTGACAGATATAATAAATTAATTTCAGATGAAAAAAATTATCATTTTCTTACTCTTAGTGATTGGCGTAAGTGCCATTTTGTCATCTTGTCGTTCTCAAGAACAATGCGCTGCATATGGTGAGGCACGGAAATTCCAAATAGAACATAGAAGATAAAAACCTTGCGGTTTTTTTTCTTGGTATAATCTGGTTTATCAAAATCAGAGCTTAAACGTCTATCCGTTGGTTAGGCGTTTTTTATTTTATGGAATTAGCAAGGCCCCGATTCAAGTGGCTGATTTTAATTAGTTCAACCATTCAGAACATAAAAAAAGCCGGTTTGATCTCTCAAACCGGCTTTTTTTTATGTAAAGACTAATTACTTAACCACAACGATCTTACCTGTTGAGCGGAAAGTATTATTCTGAACTTCTACAACATAAGTTCCGGCGTTAACACCGTTGATTGTCATTTCAGCGTTGGTACCATTGAAGTAAACCTTTGCTGCATAAACAACCTTACCAGAAAGATCATATAGTTTAACATCAGATAAACCATTGATTTTTGCTGATATCTTCATAGTATTAACTACAGGGTTAGGAGTGATCTTTAATTGACCTTTAACGACGGTTAGGTCATTAGAAGGTTGCTCATTGATACCAACAAAGTTCTTAGACTCCCAAACACCTCTACCATAAGTAGAGACATAAATAACACCATAATTGGTAGTACCGGGGAACCATACTACAGGAACATTAGGAATTCTGGTTGCAAGAGGCATAGCTGGATAAACAACCTTTTGTTGTTTAATTTCAGTAACCTTAACTTCACCCATTGCACTTTCTAATGTCCAATCTGTTCCACCATTATTTGATGTATATAAACCTTGAGCTGTACCAACGAAAAGAGCTGTAGAGTTATTCATCTCAATAAGGCTGGAGAAAGCAGCAATCTTAGGTAGATTATTTTGAATTGAAGCGAATGTAGGAGCAGCGCTATTAGCATTAGTTGATTTGAATACAAAATTGTTGCCAGTACCATCAGCGGTAAAGATAACATGGTTAGTATTTCTTGGATCAACAGAGATAGAGGTAATGCTACGGCCAGCTAATTCTGGCATCATTACATCATTAACAACAGTGTCAACAACAACAACGCCACCATTAGCAACTAACTTAGCCTGTGCAACGGTGTAAACATCCTTCAGGTTAGAAACGCGAAGTACCATTCCGTTATTTAGACCAACGAAAAGAATATTGCCATCAGTTGAGACAGCTAAGCTCTTAACAACGTTTGGCTTAACCAAAGCAAGGCCGTACCAAACCGGTGTTTCTTTAAACTTAGACATATTCTTTGCCATATAGACGCTATCAGACCAACCTAAGAAGTATTTACTCTGAACTGGATCTACAGTAACTAAAGAATCACCATAAACCAACTCCTCATTAGTGGTAACTGGGAAGGGGAAGATAGCAGTATTAGAACGGATATAGCGAACATCACCCACCTTAATAGTGTCGCTTTCAGCAATTTTATAGGTGATAGAATCATGACTTGCAGGGTCATTAATGCTCTCCCAGAGTAACATTTTAGCACCGGTTACAGCATTAGATGAGAAGGTTCCAAGGAAAGTATTAGAGAAACTTGCAGTTTTATCGTCAGTACGTTTGTAGGTAGATCCAGAATTCATGAAGAATATCTCATTATTCAGACTTGAGATGATTTGATCATAACCTGTACCAGCTTGGCTACCTGAATAAATCTCATAAGAGAAATCATCAGCATTGGCACCATCGCCAATATATTGGATACCGTTTCTGAATGTTCCGGTGATTAAATGGCCAAATGAATTATAACCAACACCATTGGCTAAAGTAATACCCATGTAACGATGAATAGCACTCCAGGTTTGATTAACATTGGTTGAAATGAAGAGACCACCATCAGTTGCAACAGCAATATTGTTTCCAACATGGCTAACAGCATAATCACGATGGAATGCAGGTAGGTAAACAGGAAGTTCAGATGAAACAGTTGAGAAGCTGATTGGACCACCATTCCAGCTGTAAAGACCAGCCTGAACATAATCACCTTGATACATATTGATACAACCAATAAACACACGATTTGCATTGGTTGGATCAACTAAAACCTGTTGGGCATTATTTCCTTGCTGAGTACCAGCGCCATCAACAAAAAGATCAAAATCAACTGATGAACCAGGAAGAATTACTTCCCAGCTGGCACCTTTATCAAGGCTACGCCATGCACCGGCAAATTTTCCATTTGTTGTTGTAGCAGAAGCAACAGAAGCGGTAGCATATAATATGTTATTATCTGTTGGAGCAATTGCGAATGCCATGCGTGCAATGTCATTCTTTGGTAACATGGTAGGATTAACAATGGCAGAGCCAACTCCTTCTTGTGTGCTTACGCACTGAAAACCACTAGCTGAGCCATTAGTTGAAACATAAGCCAACCCATTTACAAAAGCAATTGTCAAACCATTGGCAGCTGTTTTTACCTCATATGCGATACCAGTAAGCTGAGTACCTCCACTTGTGGCAACTGACCAAGTAGATCCGTCAAAATACATTAGACCATCTTCAGTTGCAACATAGAGGTTGTTGCCATTAACTGAAAGATCATTGATGTAACTGAAACCAGTGGTGCCAGAAACCAATGAGAAGTTGACTCCATCTGTTGATTTATAAAGACCGCTACCAGGCATAGAAAGATCTATAATACCTGTTCCAGCATAGGTGCTTTTATCTGCAGTCTGGATCAAGGTAGATACATTTATCACCTTATTATCCATTGCAAGACGTGTCCATGTAAAACCTAGATTCTCAGAACGCCATAAACCACCTGCCATGGCACCTGCAATCAATGTGTTACCTGAAGCATCACTCTTATCAAAAACAACCGCTCTGATTGGACCACCGATGTTATTCGGGCCTCTGTCAGTCCATGTAAGCGTTGAAGCTCCTCTGCCTTGAGCATTCACCTGAGCAAAGAAACCCAAACAGAAGATAACTGTTAATACGTTAATAAGTAAAGACTTACGTTTCATATCATCAAAATTTGTTAGTAATGATTCTTTTCCAGAATTCGGTGGCGAAAGTTACAGCTAATTTACAAAATGACAAGGGATAATTAGGCAAAAAACATTAACAGATACATTACAGTTTTCAACAGGCTTTCTAGCTTAATTCATTAATTGACCCCTATCAAGGGCTAGGCTGCTAATTTCCTCGTTTCAAATTTAATACCCTGATGATTAAAAAGCAAGAAATTACATCAAATAAAAACCATTGATGCCTCTTATATTAACACCTAGCCTCCATATTTGAAGGAGCTTTATTCAAAAATTACTTTATAGCTTTTATCTAAGTACATGACAAAAATTCAATTTTATGAAAATGAGTAAGTACGTAAAGAATGATTCATAATAAATTTTGATTATCAGTAAATTAGAATATAAATTCTATTCAGGCTTCCAGATTAAATAAACCAAGGTCTCAATTTAGCCGTCCCCTCCCTTCCAAATTTCGCCTGCCAGCCCCAAATATCCATGCTTCCAATTCTCTGATATTCAACATCCCCAAAGC
>JAJTBW010000146.1 GCA_021286705.1 Sphingobacteriia bacterium | reverse complement strand
ACAGCCACAAGTGATGGTGACACCAATGCTTTGGTAAAAATCGAAGTTGTTGCATTAAAGGGTTCAGGTAAAATGAATGTAACAGGCACGAGCAGTCAGGAAGTAAAAGAAAATATCAAGAACACCTACAATTACCTCAGAGCAAACGAAAGAAGCATCCTCAACGAGCAACACTCCTTATCGGGCTATGACATCAATATTCAAATCAGCAACCTTATGGGTGCTTATGTAAGCGGTGGTATAGGCAGTGCAGTTTACATAGCAATCATTTCAGCCATCTACAAAAAGAACTTAAAGCCCGGTCTTGCAGTGTTGGGTAATATCTCAATAGGTGGTGCGGTAGAAAGAGCAATGAATTTCGCAGATAAAGTGACCCTGCTTTCAGAAAACGGAGCTAAAACAGTTTTAGTGCCAATGGAAAACTTATCAGAAATCAGCACACTGCCAACCTCAATACTTGGCAAAACAGATGTGCCATTCTATGGCAATAGCCAGATGTTGTTACAGAAAGCAGTTTTGGGGGAGTAAATATTTATATGACCGTCAGAAAATACCCTTTGGTTGATGGCATTCACAGAACGTTTTATCATATCACACATCAAGGGGAAGATCAAAAAAATAGAACGCCTGATTTAAGAAGAATGGAACGAATAAAATTTCCCAAAGTTGTAATTGATAACAATAAACATCCAGAAATTCTAATTTGTAAAACGCAATATGAAGAGATGAACGAATAGTACTTTTTAATGAGAAGAAAAAATACATGGTAGTATAAACAGAGAGAAGCAATTCAGATCTACTTATAACTGCCAATTTAATTGAAAAAGAGCATAGAAATAGGAGTTTATTACAAGAATATGAAACCTATTAAATGCTATTGCACAAATTATATTAACTTATGAGTAACAACAAACTGTATATTATCGGTAACGGATTTGACTTACACCATAATCTGAAAACAAGTTATGCCAATTTCTGCATGTATGTGAGAGAAAATGATAAAGAATTGTTCGATTTCCTGGAAGGATACCTAGATATTGACTTGGATAAAGACGGATTATGGAAAGATTTTGAAATGAGCCTCAGTACATTTGATTATAGAGCATTTTACAGTGACTACGATTATACGGAACCGGCAAGCGACAAATTTAAATTAAGCGAAATGTTCGGTGTCGAGGATGAATTGATGGAAAAATCCGAAATGATGATTCAAAAAATGCGTCAGGCTTTGTATGATTGGCTCAATGAAATAGAATACCCTGACAATGGCTATAAAACATTACTTCTCGACACAAATGCCAAGTATTTAACATTCAACTATACCGATACCTTAAATCAGTTGTATTTCATACCGAATGAAAGCATTCTACACATTCACCATTCTGTCGTAACTCATGGAAGCGATTTGATATTCGGTCATGGAAGCATTATTAAAGAAGAACCTATGTTCGATAATGACGGTAATGGCAACTATCCAACCTCGTCTTATGCAAATGCCGTGAGCGCATCGAAAATGTTGCTTGCCAATTTTTATAAAAAAACTCAAACTATAATCAAAGTAAATGAAAAATTCTTTGATAATCTCCATAATATAGATGAAATTATAGTATTAGGACACTCCTTAAACCACATAGACTTACCATATTTTAAGTACTTACATAAAACAGCCCATAAAGCAAAGTGGACAATTAGCTATTATGATGAATTCGAACCAGAAAAAATGCGTGACGCATTATTAAAGGCTGGTGTGGAAGATGGTATGTCGTTCATAAAAATAGATGATATTACTATCTAAGTACACGACAAAAATTCGAAGATATTGATACATGATTGATTCTTAGAGTTTAATAAAATGCCAAAAAACAACACCAAGAACTTTCATTAAAACTGGGATACCAACATTTTTTTGCAAAAGCCATAATAATGTTTCTCTTTGGTATTTTGTTCATTATCATAGGACTAATTGCGTTAAACACTAAATATTATAATCCCCTTATACTAGGTCTACTTCTGTTTGCATAATAATAGATTCACAAATCTTAATAAATTTAAAAGAGCCTAAAATTGAATAAGCCAAGCTGACGAGTTTTGCTCGCCTTATTAATAAGGTGAGCAAATTGTAAAATACTATTCATTAATGTGATATATAAAGTGAAAAAGGTAAACAAGTTTGATTTTACTTCAAAACAAAGGTCATTATTAGCTGAATAATACAATATTTACTATTTCGCATGAAACCACGCTAGTCAAAGGTAGCAATTTACATATCCTCTATTGACAAACAAATCATCTCGATTTGGTATTTAGGTAACAGCTTTTTTTAAGATGCTCACTTTTTATAGCCAGTAGTTCTGGTTTAAGATTCTCCTTCTGTCGTTTTACTTCGGCTACGACAGCCTGATTTTTCTCTATTTTCAAGGCAAGAATATCAATTTCATTCAGATCGCCTTTGGGTTCCCTAGAGATTCCGGCTAGAGATAATAATATTTGAAAACCTTATCTGGGTAAGAATTGATGAGACCATCAATGGAGAGGAAAGGGAGAGGTACAAGGGAGGTGCATGGAAACTGTTCAAAGCTACCCGACCAAGCCCTAGTTACCGATGATAACCGGAAGCATTTTTAAAAAAGCACCCATTTCTATTAAACAATTAGAGGCTGTTACCTATGCCGAAGCTCAATTTGACAACAAAGAACATATTGAAGCACTTGATGGATCAATGTAGATAACGTACTAATTGCGTGAGAAGAACCTGAGAGATATCTACATATTAATCAAATAGTAAAAACAATGGTGTAAGTTTGGTAAGTTGGGTAAGATTTCTTTCTTATTAATCCTGTATATTTGCCCAATACAGGACAAGTTAACAAAAGGTATAACCAATGCTTGGAGAGAAACTCAAAGAATTAAGGGAATCGAAAAGACTTTTACAAAGGCAAGTTGCCGCTGAACTAAAGGTTAATACGGCTTACATCAGTAAAATGGAAAACAACGACAAGCCCGTTAGCAAGTCGTACCTCTCCAAGTTAGCTCTCTTATATGGCGTTAGCGAGAAAGAACTCTACACGCTATGGCTTGCCGATAAAGTCTATGATGTGGTAAAAGACCAGGATGTGGCCTTAAAAGCTATGGAAGTGGCAGAAGAAGAAATTAAAAGCAAAAGAAAAGAGAAAAATTAATGCACATAAACTCAGACATAAATATTATAGGCAGTCTGCCTGATTGGAACTTGATAAAAGTTTTCCTGTCAGAAGATATGGTTTCCATCAAAGAAAAAGGTGGAATACATACCTACACAGCCATAAAAACAGATAAGTCTGTGAAGCGATTTGAAAACGCTATAAAAGCCACATTAATTCAAAATAAAAAACCTGAGTTAGAAGCGATAATAAGACAAGCAATAAAATCGAACACATCAAGTGCCGAAACGCTGTTGCTTTTATTTTGGAATGCTTCTCTAAATAATGAATTGCTGTTTCATCTGAACGACAAAGTTTTTTTCCCTACTTTTTATAGTGGCAGAGTTTCCTTTAAAAATGATGAAGTAGTCGCCTGCATTAAAGATTTGAAGCAATCAGAAGTTGATCTGAAAAAGTGGTCTGAAATCACTATTACAACTACTGCATCTAAATACCTAACCTTATTAAAAAAGTTTGGTTTAATGGAAGGCTCAGTAAACAAGTCCATCGTTCATCCTCACTTGAATGATGCTATGTTTATTCTTTATGTCTATTGGATAGTTGCTATTTCAGACAAGCCAAATCTTGTAAACAGCCCCTGGCTTCAATACTCCTTTAATGAAAAGCAAGCTTTTCTCGACAGACTCTTGCAAAAAAAGTTTTCAAAATATTTTAATGTGGTTTATACTGGCGACAAGCTCAGTATAGAACCATTAATCTCTTACGAATCAATCTATGAATACATCAGTCAATCCTGAACATATCATTACACAGTTAAAACGGATAGTGGAATCTGATAAGCGTTCAGAAATCCGCTTGAATGCCAATGGTGGCAACTCAATCCTATTGGTTTGTCCACCAATATTGGAATTCCAATACATTGAAAAACTGGTAGAAATGATGTCCCAAGATACCTACAAAATTATCGACATCAATGAGATGTTGATTTCATTTGTTGAAGCACATAAAACTGACCTTGCAGAAATGTTTGATTTATTAAGGGGTTCGGTTCATCAAATTTTCAAAGCACCGGAAGGCGAAACAAGTCCCGATTTGTTCAAACACCTGCTTGCTGCAATTGAAGAAACATTCAACGAAAATAAAATACCTGTACTCATCCATAGCGGAGCACTCTATGGCAGCGGAATTGACAACATTCATTTAATGGAAAACGAATTAGTAATGAAGGCAAAATCACCATTAATTATTTTATATCCTGCCACTCAGGAAGGTGAGCAGTTAATGTTCCTCAATTCACGCCCTGCATCAAAGTACAGATGTATGATTGTTAACTAAAGAATAATACGAATATGAAGATAAAAGAAATACTGACCATTGACCTAAGCGAAGACATCAAAAATGTTATTGACTTAGAAGACATTTCAGAGAAAGAAATTCAGGCAGAAATTGAAAGCTATATCGTTACAGATGGATTAGCTCGTGAGTATGCAGATTTTGTTGATACGTTTACTTCTAACATTCTTGAAACAGGCGTTTGGATTTCTGGTTTTTACGGTTCAGGCAAATCATACTTTGGTAAGTTATTGGGTTATATGCTCAGTAACAAAACTATCACAGGTACACCTGCAAGAGATAGAATTATTCAGCGTTTCACTGGTGTCAATGATGAAGCATTAGTTAAAAATGCTCTGTCAAGGTTAGATGCCATCAAAACAAGGGTGGTGTTTTTAGATATTGCCAAACAAGATACATCCAAAGGTTTGGCATTTACTTTATTCAGAAATTTTCTCAGGTCGCTAAGTTTACCCGAAAATGAACACGGTATTTTCTTATTCCAGCTGATGTTGAGCGAAGGAAAAACAGCCATTCAAGACTTCGTTTTTAATAATACGGGGTTAGATTGGAATGACATCAGAACAACTTCCTTTAAATATGCAAAAGCCATAAAAGAACTTTATATCAAAAAAGGAAATTCTGATGCAGATTATGGAAATTTGATAACCACAATTCGCAGAGATATTGACCAATTTAGTGCGTCTCGGTTAAGAGAAGAACTAAGCAATTACCTTTCAGTTGAAAAAAATGAAAAAGTTGTTTTCTTATTTGATGAAGCCAGCGAAGCTATCAATCAGAAGAAATTTAACCTTTTGGATTTAGAAGGCATGAGTGAATCTCTCTCATCATTAGGTGGCAAAGTTTGGACCATTGCCATTGCTCAGGAAAAGTTAGATGATGTTATCAATAACTCCAATGTAAGTAAAGCCCAACTAACCAAAGTTACCGACCGTTTCAAAACTAAAATACACTTAGAAGCCACCGAAGTCGATGTTATCATTCGCAACAGACTATTGAGAAAAACTGAAACCGGTATTCAAAAATTAACCGAGCATTTCAAGAAAAATTCAGGTAAAATTTCAGACCACGCTGCCATTCACGGTGCTGGTATCAGCAAAACAGATAGTGCGGAGAACTACACAACGTACTATCCATTCTATAAATACCAGTTCGACTTATTGCAAAACTTCTTATTTGGTACAAAAGGTTATGCTTCAACGAAAGTAGCAGCAAGGGGTATGATTATTACCACCTATGATATTCTCAAACAGGAAGTACAACATACAGATTTGTTACATACCGTTACTGGCTGGCATATTGCTAAAGAAGGACAACCTCAACCGCCTGTAAGATTGGTAAGCCGTTACGACAATGCAGAAAGAATATTATTAGAAGCAGGTTCACCCATTTCAGGGAGAAGGTTATTAGAAACCATCAATTTCCTTACAGAAGCAGAAATTACACCTTCTTCTTTGCCCAATATCACCAAATCATTCATCAGCGACCCTGATGAACAATTTAAGGTCCAAGACGACATCATTAAGGCTTTGGATTTACTAACCGAAGCAAAAGTGTTGTTAGATACCAACAAAACATATCGCATCACATCCGATATTGAACAACGCTTATTGGACGAAATGAACGGCTTCACCGTTCAAGGTTTCGTAAAGAAAAAGCAATTAGTTACAGCCTATAAGGTTGCAAATATCACCAGGTCTATTGCCAAAGTAACTGATAATGGGTTGCCTTTCGACTTTTACATCACCACCGACAATGACGATGAACTCACATCACCCAATCTAAAATACCTCAAGGTAAAGGTTAAGAGTGTTTACAATATATCAGATGATAGGTCAGCTGATATAGATGCTTTAAAAGTTCAACACCAAAACGACAAAGATTTATTGTGGTTAGTGCCGGATAATAGCCATTTTAAAGAATTGGATCGTTTGATTGACGAAGTAGAATGCATAACCTACTTAGAACAGAAATATAACAATCCCAACTCTGATGAAGGCAAGATTTTGATTTCTTTCTCCACTGCAAAAGGAGAAAAGCAAAACCGCATCAAAGACTTAGTAGATGAAAGTTTAATCAATGCCACAGCAGTTTATTTATACAATACGCTGCAACTCAATAAAGACAACTGGCAGTCAACACTACAAGCCCAGCAAAAAAACATTATTCAAAATGTGTACAGCAAACGTTTAGCTTCTCAGTTAGGCGATAGTGTGGCAGCAGCAGTAATCAAAGAAGCCAACAATAGCCGTTTACAGCAATACTTTACAGGCAGCGACTTTGTTTTTTTTGATGCTCAGGGCAATTTTATTGGTGAAAACTTAAAGGTGGCAGAAGAAATATTGTACAAAATACGCAACACTTTTGTCGATGGTGGTACTTTGGAGAAAGACTTGGAGCAACCTCCAGCCGGATTTACTTTTGGTACTGTAATTTCATCAGTTGCAGCTTTAATGCGAGCCGGTAAACTCATAGCCAAATACAACGGTGCTGAAAAATTCTCTTGGAGAGATGAAGGTGTATCAACCATCTTTGGTGTTGCTCGTGAATTTAGAAAAGCATCTTTCAAAGCAGTATCTAAATCACTTTCGGCATTACAGAAGCAAGAATTAGCACAGTTTCTATTAGACATTGAATATAACGAAAAATATAAAGACCGAAACGAAGCTAAAATAGATTATAATACCAATGACTTTGAGTTAGTCAATGCCACGAAAAACACAGCCAAGTTTACGGTGCAAGTAGTGGATACACTTAAAAGAAATGAAAAAGATTTTGACAAATTATTCCCACAAGCAGACGGTAATGCCTCCTATTTAGGCGGTTTCACAGGTGCAGTAAGCGAAGCTAATTACATTGATAAAGCAGTGGAGTTCTTGTCTGCTAAAGATGATTTTTTGAGTGCCCTTCAAGAAATTGAAAAGGTAGAAAAGTTTATTCGCAATAATTTACCTAAAGTAAAAGAGTGGAAAATGTTTGTTACTGCGGTGCAAGATGAATTAACCAAAGCTGCCACGAGTAATGCTGCCATTCAACAACTCAAAACTGACTTTGAAAGCCATTTGAATGGTGATGTAATCAAAAACTTTGCTTCATTGCAACAGGCTGCACAAAAAACCAAAGACGAGTACCATCAATTGTTCAGTGCAGCATTGAAAGACTGTGCCGCTAAATACACCGAAATTGAAACTTTAACAGGTGGTCTAATCAAAGAAATCGAAAAGCTTCCTTCAGGGCTAAATGACAATGCTTTTAACAAAGCATCTGCCCTTAGCCAATATGCAAAGCAAAGAACAGTAGCCACTGTATCTCTTGACTTTGATGTGAAAGACAAGCAAAGCCGCTTCACCTATTCCGAAGTGCTCTCGTTCATTGATTTATATTCCAGTAAGAAAACAGAAATTGAAATACTTCGTGCAGGTTTAATAAAAGAAAAAGCACCCGAACCACAACCCGGAACACCTCCAACACCTACGGTTAAAAAGTATGCGGTTAAAATGCCAAATACGAAAATGAAGGTAGCAGAATATAAAACTTGGTTGCAAGGTGAATTGCAAAAATTGGCAAGTGCATCTGATAATGATGAAGTTTCAATTGAGAATTAAAAATTAGGAATTTGGAATGAAACAGGAGAATATTATACAAACCAAAACTTATGATTTTGCTATTAAAGTGGTAAATCTCTATCGCTTTCTTTCAGAAGAAAAGCGTGAATATGTTTTATCTAAACAATTACTCCGTTCCGGAACCTCAATTGGTGCAAATATAGAAGAAGGTATTGGCGGTCAATCTTCCAAAGACTTTTTTGCTAAACTGAATATTGCCTACAAAGAAGCTCGTGAAAGTCATTACTGGCTAAGATTATTGAAAGATACAGGGTATTTAGAAGTTGAAAAAGCTACTGGTTACATTAACGATTGTGATGAATTGCTCAGAATAATCGGTTCAATCATCAAAACAATGAAAACTAAATTGGGAATTGACATTCCTAATTCCTAATTAAAAATTCGTAATTGATAAAATGAAACTATCCGAACATACTGAACACATACGCCAACTCATTGACCAAGCTTTCCGCAATCGCTTGGGTAGAATGGGTATCAATGAAGAGCAATTGGTTTCACTCCTCAATGCACCTGTTGAACGCAAGCGAATGGAAACCATCCGTGAAATATTTATTGCTGAAACCGGTACAGTGGTCGATGCTTACGAAAAATTAGTAGAAGAACTCACCTTTACGTTGTTCAACCGTTTGGCGGCTCTCAAAGTAATGGAAGCCCATACCTTGCATCCCGAAATTGTTACCCGAAGAGAAACTCACGGTGGTCGTTCATTTGCTCATTTGGTATGGCTCGAACAAAATCCGAATGCAAGAACCCACTTTGAAGAAGAAGGAATAATTGAGTTCTTGGAAGAGCAATTGCAAAAATTAGCCTCCAATATTCCTTTGTTTAGTCCTCAGCATCCGTATCACTTGCTCCCTACTGCAATTGAACTGCTCCAAATCATCAACGCTTTCAATGCCGTAGAAGATGATATTGATGTAGCCAAAACAATTCCTAATTCCTCATTCCCAATTCCTAATTCAATATGGCAAAGTGATGATGTATTGGGGTGGCTATACGAAAGCTACAATAACTACAAAAAAGCTGCACATAAAGCCAGTGGCGATAAAACAGAATACAACAAAGTAAGCATACAAAGCCAGGTATATACCCCACGCTGGGTAGTGCAGTTTTTGGTAAATAACAGTTTGGGAAAGCTCTATTTGGAAATGTACCCCGATAGTGAAATACGCCATAAGTACAAAATTGCGCAAGCACCAACCACGCAGATAAGAGAACGAAAGCCACTGCACGAAATACGGATGATTGACCCATCCACAGGATCGGGCAATTACCTGCTATATGGCTTTGATATGTATTACGATTTGTACATCGACCAAATAGAAAACTATGGGGTTGATTACAATGAAGCTGATGTTCCCAAACTCATTATTGAAAACAACCTGCACGGTGTGGATTTAGACGACCGTGCCATACAGTTGGCTCAATTGGGTTTATACATCAAAGCAAAGAGAAAAAAACGTACCGTTAAGATTGAGAATTTCAATATCGTTAGTTCTGACTTTTTCTTGCCGGCTTATGAAGAAGTACAAGCAATATTTGAAGATGGCAATGTAGGCGAAAGAGAAAGAAAGATTATTGAAGACCTTTGGGAAGACCTACAAAATGCTCACAAATTTGGTTCACTCATTCGCTTAGAAGAAAAACTAAACTTGAAATGGTTTGGAACTAAAGATAAAAACGACCCAAACCAAGTTACCCTTTTTGGGCAACAAGAATTAGAAGGTTTTGAAACTTTCCGCACTAATTTCTTTACTAACCTCCAAAAAGCAGTAGCCCAGAATACCGCCAAACAAGGACAAACTTTCCTGAATACCAAAACACAAGATGCCATTACCTTTTTGCAGCTACTTACCCAAAAATATGATGTAGCCGTTGCCAACCCACCCTATACCGACAGTGCCGATTTTGGCCCCGAACTGAAAAAGTTTATAGATGCCAATTACAAGCAACCTTATAAATTCAACACCAATTTGTATGCAGCATTTATAAAGCGTTGTTGTGAAATTACAACAGATGATGGATATGTGGGAATGATACATCCGCACACCTTTATGTTCATCAAGACTTTTGAAGATGTACGCAAATACCTTATTGAACATACCCATATTGATTTAATGGTGGATTATGGCTTAGACAGGGTAAATCTTTTTGGCCCGGGTATTTTGTTAGATGCTACTTGGTATGTGTTGAGTAAAAAGAAAAAAGAAAGCTCCGGCTTGTATTTCAACATCACTGCCAATCAACAAGAAAAAGCAAAGCAGGCCTCTTTAGAGCAAGCTTATCAAGATGCCTTGAACAACCGAAATAACAACCGACTATACACCCTCCCCCAAGAAAAACTTAAAATCATTGAAGGTTGGCCTTTTATCTATTGGATTAGTGATGGGTTTAGGGAGAAGTTCAAGGAAAAGGCTCTTGAAAAAAAGTTAAATATTGTTTCAGGTTTAGGTACTGGCGATAATAATCGATTTTTAAGATTTTGGTGGGAAAATGATTCAGATAAAATTTCTTATAAAATTAACGACAATAAAAAATGGGTTAGGTATGCAAAGGGTGGTGAATCAAACAAATGGTATGGGAATCTTTGGCTAACTGTAAATTGGGAAAGTGATGGCCAAGAAATAATAAATTGCCGTGATGAAAATGGTCGCCAAAGATCTCGACCTCAAA
>JAJTBW010000321.1 GCA_021286705.1 Sphingobacteriia bacterium | reverse complement strand
TGATACTCTCCTTTTTAGTTTTTGTTCAGTAAATGCTATTCACAAAAGCCGTACAATATTATTTTAATGAGCGCAAGTGAATTTTAGTAAAATCAGATTAGTAAGAATCTGTAATTCTGTTGTTTGAATTTGAAGGGTTACGGTTGTTTATGTTTCTATCGTGTTTATCATATCTCCTGAAATTCTCATTATTCGTTATCTTTGTTAAGATGAATACTGGAGATAGATTGATTAAACTTTAACAAATAATATATGAAAGAGAAGAATGAGCAGGTTGGGCAGGATGAAAGATTACAGAAACTAAAAGCTCTGGAAGCCACGATCGGAACCATTGAGAAGAGTTATGGCAAAGGCTCAATCATGAGACTGGGTGAGCAAGTACAAGAGAGTGTTCCTGTTATCTCAACCGGAAGTATTTCTCTCGATGCCGCATTGGGTGTAGGGGGGTTACCAAAAGGAAGAATCATAGAGATTTATGGTCCTGAAAGCTCAGGTAAAACAACTTTAGCCCTTCATGCCGTTGCAGAAGCACAGAAAGCAGGAGGGATTGCAGCATTTATAGATGCTGAACATGCCTTTGATCGGTTCTATGCTCAGAAACTCGGTGTTGACATTGAAAATCTTTTTATCTCTCAACCCGACTATGGTGAGCAAGCCTTAGAGATAGCTGATAGTCTTATTAGGTCTGGTGCTATTGATATCATAGTTATTGACTCAGTTGCTGCTTTGACTCCAAAGAGCGAAATAGAAGGGGAGATGGGTGACTCAAAGGTTGGATTGCAAGCAAGACTAATGTCTCAAGCATTGCGTAAACTTACCGCCAATATCTCAAGAACAAAAGCTACATGTGTCTTCATTAACCAGTTACGTGAAAAGATCGGTGTGATGTTTGGCAACCCTGAGACTACAACCGGTGGTAATGCCCTTAAATTCTATGCTTCGGTACGTCTGGATATCAGAAGAATCAGTCAGATTAAAGATGGTGAATCAATTTCGGGTAACAGAGTAAGAGTTAAAGTTGTAAAGAACAAAGTAGCTCCTCCTTTTCGTCAGGCTGAATTTGATATTGTTTATGGAGAGGGTGTCTCTAAATTAGGTGAGATCATCGACATCGGAGTAGAAATGAATGTTATTAAAAAGAGTGGTTCATGGTTCTCTTACGGTGAAACTCGCTTGGGTCAAGGTCGTGATGCAGTAAAGAATCTGCTGATGGAGAATCCGGAATTAGCTGAGGAATTGGAAACAAAGATTAGAACCGATTTAGCATAATTGTAACTTAATTGGTTCCTTCGTTATTAAAGTAGAGATGACATCGTGTTTGTCTCTACTTTTTTTTGTGTAGAATATTCTACTCGTACTTTTCCTGACTTCGACACTTTCATTGATCATGTTTTATATCACACTGATAAACCATGATCTAAAAACACAAGGACACTATTTTGGGTGTTCCCAGAGTAAAATCAAATATTGTTAGTCCACAAGCCGGCAAGTAGCAAGCTACTAGTAGCTAATCTTTGAATTTTGAATCTCTTCTGCCAGCCCCAAACATCCATGCTTCCAATTATCTGATATTCAGCATCTCTAAAG
>JAJTBW010000145.1 GCA_021286705.1 Sphingobacteriia bacterium | reverse complement strand
GAGATTATCGGGACTCAATTCTAATCTGACTCTTTCCGTTTGCACTCTTAATGACTCTGATCTGAGTGGTTATCCTATCGGTCATCTCAGATACATGTGAGATAACACCTATCTTTCTACCCATGGTTTGAAGACTCTCTAAGGCATCCATTGCTGTGCGTAAGGTGTCTAAATCTAAGGAGCCGAAGCCTTCGTCAATAAAGAGCGATTCTACCCGCATACGATTCGATGATAATGAGGATAGTCCAAGAGCTAATGCTAATGAGATTAAAAATGACTCCCCGCCTGAGAGTGAGTGCACCGTCCTTATTTCGCCGAGCATGTCCAGATCCTGAACCTGAAGCCCTAATGAGTCCGGAATTCTTTCGAGATGGTATCTCTTTGAGAGTTCATGGAGATGTTTATTGGCATGTTGCAAGAGAATATCAAGTGTATAGCCTTGAGCTAGAACCTTGAATTTGGTACCATCGAATGAGCCAAGTAAATCATTTAGTTTCTTCCAGTTGTCGTAGTTTATACTCTTTTCTTCCAGCTCTTTCTCAAATAGTTTATACCTTTTTTCGCTCGCTATGTGAGTGGCAATTCTGGCTTTGACTTCTGAGACTCTTGCTATTTTACTATCCCTTGAACCACTTAGTTCGTTTAATTGGGTCTTGAGCTGGTCGAGTGACTCATCCTGATCAAGAGCCGCCTCTTGCTGAAGATGCTTCGTGTAATTGCTTTTCCTTTCGTCGAGGGTGGCGGTGCATTTGGTGATTTGATCATTCATTGCCGTCAAGTCTCTCTTTTCTTTGTTGATCCAGTCAATACTATATGAGAATAGCTGCTCTAACTCCGGATAAGTAACCTGCTCTTTTATGCTGTTTTCAAGCCATGATTGAAGTTCACTGTATATGTTTTTTATAGTCGCTTCATCTTCCTCTATGGCTTTAAGACCTCCATCCAGTAATCCCTGATTCTTCTGAGCCAGGGCAATTAACTCTGTCTTTTCTTTCTCAATTCTTTTGCCTTCATTGGTCAGGAAGGAAATCTTGTCGGTAAACTCTTTCTCAATCCGGGAGGCATCTTTGCCATTTAAAATAGTGCTCCTTTCTTCAGTCAGTGAGGTGAGCTCATTTTTAATCTCATTGTATTTCTGCTCTCTTTCAACCAGCTTCTGTGCTAAATCAACCTGATTTTGAGTTTCAAGAGTTCGAATTGTTTCACTCTCCCTTTTTAACTTCTCAGCCTCGGTGAGATTCTGAAGATTCTCATTCCACTTTAAAGCAATATCAACGAATATTTTCTCTAGTTTCTTTGAGTAAAATGACTCTTGCCAATTATTGTAATTCTTTAACATCTCCTCTAATCGGCTCATAGATTCGTTGAATGATGCCGTAAAGGTTTCAATCAACGAATTGTTCTGTATCGAGCTATTATTGGCCTGTTCCAGTCTTAAGCGGGTCAGCTCAATCTTCTTAGCAACTTTACTTTTTTCTTCCTCGAGCTTTTGTTCTTCAATATTTCCTTCGGAAGTTGAGGTGACGATGTGGTGGATACTCCCACAAACTGGGCAGGGTTCTCCCTCTATCAGTTTTTTCCTGAGGTTTATTATCTCGATGGGTTGCAATTGATCCAAGCGTTCTTTTTCCTTCTCCAGAATGGCTAGCTCAGCTATTAAGTCGTTGATGTTTACACGGTTTATAGCCTCTTTTTCCTTAAACTCACTCTGTTTCTCGAAGGCATTGTTTGTGTCTCTTATCAAGGAGCGAAGGAGATCAATGCGCGGAATAATCTCCTTAAATCGTTCCTGTTTTACAAACCAATTGTTGATTATCTCAATGTTCTGATTTGATTTTTCGATGGTCGTTTTGATCTCATCTTGTTTTTTGAGGCAATTCTTAAGGCTCTGTTGAACAGTATTGAATTCTTTTAATGATTCTGTGACTCTTTTATTTACCTCTTTTAGTTTTATGTCTAATTCACTGGCTCTTTTAATCAGAGGAATCAGTTGATTATATTGGATGGTGGTGTCGTTGAGGGTTGTAATAGAATCCTGAAGCTCTTTTTCTTTCATTTCGAGGAGCCTCTTTTTCTCGACTCTTTGTTGTTCATAAAGTAGCACTGCCTTCTTCTTACTCTCCAGGTCTT
The DNA here is from genome assembly GCA_021286705.1 of Sphingobacteriia bacterium. Lineage (GTDB taxonomy): Bacteria > Bacteroidota > Bacteroidia > Bacteroidales > TTA-H9 > JAJTBW01. The sequence goes on along the minus strand of JAJTBW010000145.1, from coordinate 8,701 downwards.
TAGTGATGTTTTTAGAGAGAAGATACCGGTCTCTTATCGGTTGCACCAACTCAATACGATTTATAAGGGCTGCTCTGGGTTTTGCTGATTCGGCGTAAATGAACGCTTGTTGGAGCTCTTTCTCGGCTCTATTTATAGTTTCAACCATTGCAGCGGCATCGATGGCCCATTTGACTTTCGTGTCGAGTCTCGATATGTTAGCTTTAAGAGATATAATTTGATCCTCAGATTCTGTAATCTCATTGTTCAGAAAGGTTAGCTCCTCCTCCGGAATTAGTTCTATGCCGAGGAGTTTCTCTTTTAGCTGACTAACCTCTTCGGCAGCCTGCTTTGTGTTGGCGTGAATTGAGGCTGAGATCTTAGCATAAATCTCTGTTCCGGTGAGTTTCTGAAGCAGTTCGGCTTTGTCTTTAGAATTGGCCTTAAGGAAGGTTGCAAAGTCTCCTTGAGCCAGTAAGACTGACCGGGTGAATTGAGAGTAGGAGAAGCCTATTAGTGTTGAGATCTGATCCAGCAACTCTTTCTTCTTTCCGGGTATTTCCTGATTAGCGGATAAGTTGGTCAGTCGCATCTCGACAAGCTGTAGTGAGCCATCAATCTTATCGCGTGAGCGTCTGACACTCCATCTGCTTCTATAGCTGTTGTGGTCGAGTGCAATAAAGTCAACCTCGGCGTAGCCATCGGCGGTGCCTTTTCTCAGGATATTTCGAGAGTCGGTCTGGTTGATGTATTTATCGTTAGTGTCCAGGATGGAGATGCTTTCGGTTGATTGGTTTCGGGGCATGTCATCGAAGAGTGCGAGACAGAGAGCATCAAGTATGGTTGATTTGCCTGAACCGGTATTTCCGGTAATGGCATAGATACCTGCCGACTTTAGCGGCTCGCTATTGAAGTCAATTTGAAACTCTCCGTCTAATGATGCCAGGTTCTTTCCTCTTATTGCTAATATTTTCATCGGCTATCAACTTATTGCTTTTTCAACTGATTGACTTAATAAATCAGTTATCTTGTTTTCTGAGTAGGTTAGTTAATGTCAATCTCTCGAATTACTTTCTCGAGTAGTGATTTCATGTTTTCAGGCATGTCATCACCGCCGTATCTGTTTTTGAAGATATCCACGGCTATAGTGAGCGGATTAATGGTTTGAAGCTCCTCATAGGTGGTTATTGTTTGCCCCTCAGTTTTACGAGTCGTATCAGAGGTGATTCGGGTAAGTCGTACGGCTTTGGTTTTTAAGGCCTCTTCAATTTTAAATCGAAGTGAGGGTTCTGGTTCAGTCAGGTGAATCTTGATCTCGAGGAAAGGCGAGGTGTTGGATATTTCTCCATCCGGAAGCTCTTCAATCAATGCCAGTACCTCTTCAAGGGGCTTAGGTATATCAGGTAGGCTAATCAATTTGACAGGAGCCTCGAAAATAAGGCGTTCAATCGTGGTGCTCTTTTCGATTGTGATTAGATTAACTCCTTGTATGTTATTCTTCTCAGCAAAAGACATGGGTAAGGGTGCTCCGGAATATCTAATATTATCTCTGTCAGTAACCCTTTGAGCTCTGTGGAGGTGACCTAAAGCGACATAAGCAATATCCTCGGAAAAAGAACCAGGAGAGATAGCCTCTAGTCCACCAATGATGGTTCTCTCAGATCGGTCATTTACCGAGATCTCAGATCCTGTGGCGTGTAAATGCCCCATGGCAATCAAAGGAGTTTCTCTATCTTTTGCATAGTCATAAAGTTCTTTATAGAGTTTGCTAACACCGTCAGCGTATGTCTCTGCTGACGGGTAATCTCCGTGTCGTATATAGGGAACAGCCAGACAGCTACCTCCGGCCGTGATTGGCACTATAAGAGAAGCCAGATCAATAGAACCATCCTCCAGTCGGGTGATAACACCTTTGACACTGATGTTAAACTGTTCCAAAAGGGGGCCAGGTGCCTCCAGTCTAGCGGCTGAATCATGGTTTCCTGCTGTGATGATGATCTGTAGATTCTTGTTTTCTTCAGTTACCTCTCTTAAAAAATGGTAGTACATCTTTTGAGAATCAGCAGACGGATTGGGGCTATCGAAGATATCTCCGGCAATTAATAGCAAATCGACCCTATGATGCTTAATCTGTTCTTTAAGCCAGCTAAGAAAGACTAAGTGTTCCTCTTTACGCTCATAGTCAAAGAAATTCTGGCCAAGATGCCAGTCGGCTGTATGTATAATCTTCATTTACCCGGATATTCTAATTAGGATTAATCCAAGCTAATTACCAATGATTTATTGGATATGTGGCTGGTCAATAAAAATAAGAAATAAAAGCCTTTCATGGTTTATAAGGCTTTTCTAAAATCCAAGTGCACACAGATTACCACCCTTCTCCGAAAGGTGTACTAATCGATTCATGAAATCAGGTATTAGTTGTCAGGTTAGATAGGTCTTCTTTTATCCATTCCTCACAACTTGTTATATTGATTCAATATGGTTTAGGAGCGTATTCGCATAAAAGGGTTTACGCAGACAACAGGTAGGTTTGCAGAGTTAAAGATTAACTTCTCATCATCTGGGCCTGCCTTAAAACGATTACCCTCTTCCTCCTCATCGCTGGTTAGAAGGATAAAATCGGCACCTGCAAGAAGTGCTTTCTCGGTATACTCTTCGGTGTCGTATTCGGTGTGATTTATCGGGACGATGATATACTCTATCTCTTCCTGATTCAGGCGATCGACCAATCTGATCAGTTGCTCTTTGTGCTCTTTCTCGAAGACGGTTCCGGGATGCATCTCGGCGATAAATAGGGTAGCTTTGTAGAGTTTACAGATACGTGCCGCCGCATCAATTTTGGCGTTCCATCGACGGAAGATGTTCACAGGCATGAATATCTTTCGAAGCATGGAGTTCGTTTTCTGATTAAAGATGATGGTAGGAGCTGTTGAAGCCGACAGAATTCTTAAGAGTTTAGCTTTCGTGAAACGCTGAAATCCTGTTTTACCCCAGCTGGAGAGGATTACGACTTGTGCCTCCATTCGTCGTATGGCTAACGGCAAAGCCTCATAGATTGTCCCTTCAATGATTATTCCTTCTACCTCTATCTCTTTCCCGTTGGTGAGTTTATAAGCTAGTGTGTCAAGGTTTTGTTGAATCAGCGAAACATCTGCATCTTGTTCGGCAAGCCAGGCTCTGGTATAATGATTATAAGCATGTAATAAACAAACCCTCATATCAAATAATTCAGCTAAGATTGCTGCCTTTTCAGCAGCAAGAAGACATCCCTCAGAAAAATCTGTAGGGACAATGATCGTTCTGCCCATAATGGTTGCTTTAAGTTTACTACTATAAAAGTAGTCAATTCTTTGCTCTGAAAACGGGTTTTTGTGAAATATAATAGGTTTTTCGTTGGAAAAACAGGTTTTTTCATCGCTAAAGTTTTTATATGACTTGTCGTTTGATTCTTGTGAGTGTTATTCCTAGCAAACTCATTCTGGGAAACTTCTTCATTATTCTTAATTTTGAATAAAATTTGAGTTAGATGAGCGATTTAAAACAGGGAGCATTACAGCGACTCTTTTTTGAGCATTTTGGATTATGGCCGTCAGGTATAGAGATGTTACCTGCTTCAGGATCTGATAGAAAGTATTATCGATTAAGAAATGGCGATGTTAGCTGTTTAGGTGCAATCAACTCAGATAAAAAGGAGAATGAGGCCTTTGTGTCATTTACCAAGGCCCTGCTTGGTGCGGGTTTTCCTGTTCCTGAGGTCTATGCCTATCATGAGAGTGAGGGGATTTGGTTGCTTCAGGATCTGGGTGATCAGACCCTCTTTTCGGCTCTGGCAAAAGGAAGGGAGGCTAGTGATATTTCTGATGAGGTCAAGGGTTACTACTATAAGGTTGTCAATCTGTTACCTGCCCTTCAAATAAAAGGGGCTGAAGTGATCCCGTTCGATAAGTGCTATCCGAGAGCCGCCTTTGATGAGCGTTCGATGAGATGGGATCTTAACTACTTTAAGTACTATTTTCTTAGGTTAGCACATATCCCGTTTGATGAGCAACGTCTGGAGGATGATTTTGAGGTTTTAGTTAAAAAACTCTGTTCGGTTAACTCCTCTTGGTTTATGTTTCGCGATTTTCAGTCGAGGAATATTATGATAAAAGATAAAGATGTTTGGTTTATCGATTATCAGGGGGGCCGCAGAGGGGCTTTACATTATGATTTAGCCTCGTTACTATATGATGGAAAAGCTGACCTGCCCGAGTCTTTCAGGCAGGATCTCTTAGAGAGATATCTTGATGCAGCCGCTGCCTATATTTCTATCGATAGAGTTGCGTTTAAACAAGAGTTTTATGGGTTTGTGCTGATACGTATTCTTCAGGCAATGGGTGCTTACGGGTTTAGAGGCTTTTATGAGCAGAAATCACTCTTCCTGCAGAGTATTCCTTATGCCCTAAAGAACCTCTCTTATCTCCTTGACCATGATCTTTTGCCTAAAGGAATGAGCGAACTCCAGGCGGTTTTAAAGAGGCTAATTTCCACCACCTCCTTATATGAGTATGGTAAGAAGACGGAAAGTCTAAGAGTGGTTGTTAAGAGTTTCTCTTACAAGCGGGGAATCCCAACTGACACCTCGGGCAACGGTGGGGGCTTTGTTTTTGATTGTCGCGGATTGCCTAATCCCGGAAGGCTTGACGGTTTAAAGGAATTTACCGGATTAGATAGGGTTGTGTCTGAGTATCTTGAACGCTTTGACGAGGTTGAGGAGTTTAAGCAGAGTGCTTTGGGTTTAGTAGAGCTCACGGTACAGAACTATCTTTCACGAGGTTTCTCAAACCTGATGGTGAGTTTTGGCTGCACAGGCGGACAGCATCGCTCTGTCTATATGGCTGAGAGCCTCGTTAAACATCTGAATGAAAAGTTCGATATTGACATCCAACTCGAGCATCGGGAATGTGACAACTGGCCACAGAACAAAACTCATTAGTGGCGTGTTATATGAAAAAAAAGGACTAAAATGGGTAAGAAAGCTTGTAAAGACGATATTATTCCTGAATTGAAGGGTGCTGTTGTGCAATGTGCAAAGTGTGGTGCTCTGGTGCGAAAAAAAGAACAGGTCTGTAAGCCGATCTCACTAAAGAACAAATAATGCCAAACCTGCCATTTCAAGCCATGATCCTTGCAGCCGGGCTTGGCACACGTCTCAAACCTTATACCGATGAGAGACCAAAAGCCTTAGTCGACCTTAATGGTAAACCGATCTTAGCTTATCTTCTGGATAAATTAAAGTCCGAGGGCTGTAAAAGAGTGGTTATAAACATCCACTACAAGGGTTCAATGATACTTGATTTCCTTCAAACCTACCATCCTGATGGAATGGAGTTGGTGATATCTGATGAGACCGATTTGTTATTAGAGACGGGTGGGGGACTTAGAAAAGCTTGCAATCTCTTTGCCCCTGACATACCAGTCATTGTGCATAATGTTGATATCCTTTCCGATCTCTCATTTCAAGATTTGTTAGTGAGCCATTCTCAACATGACTCATTTCTTACCCTCGCCGTCAGGAAGAGGAGTAGTAGCAGGTATCTATTCTTTGATGAGTTTGGGTTGTTATCGGGTTGGCTTAATAATAAAACAGGAGAGACATTAGGTGTGGTGGATCAACTGAATGGGAGCTTGATGGCCTTTAGCGGTATACATGTTGCATCACCTCTGTTTTTTAAGATCCTGATGGAAAAGAAAGAGGTGAGTCGGTTTTCAATAATTCCTCTTTGGGTGGAAATGGCAAAGGATTATCCCATCCGGTTTTATGATCATACAGAGGGTTATTGGTCTGATATAGGAACCCCTGAGGATTTGGAATCGGCTCGTAAGAATTTTCCCTTCTAGGTTCTTGGATGGCTGATAAGGTTCATTATCTTTGATGTATGGAACCTTTTTTAAAGACTACCGCAGTAGATATTCTGCGAAGATTTGGTAAAGAGCTTTATTCCGTGCAGGTTGTATTACCAACACGCCGATCGTGCCTTTTCTTTAAAAATTACCTTGCTGAGGCCACCAATGAGGTGATTTGGTCGCCTGATGTTATCTCAATTGAGGATTTTATCTTCCAATACTCTACCGCCACTCCCGCAGATCCGGTTGACCTGATGTTTGATCTTTGGGAGGTCTATCAGGCATTAAACAGTAATGGGGAACACTCTTTCGATGACTTCTCTGTAGTGGCCGATATCCTTATTGATGATTTTAATGAGATCGACCTCAACCTGATTAAACCGGATGAGATCTTTGAGTACCTGCATGAGAGTCGTGCAATTCAATTGTGGAATCCCGATGGTTCTGAACTGACACCCTTCCAAAGGAAATATTTGGCTTTTTATGCCTCGCTAAAGGATTATTACCATGGACTTCGTGCAAGAGTAGAGCAGAGGGGCGAGGCCTGGCATGGGTTAGCCACGCGTCAGGTTGTTGAATCTATAGAATCAAATCAGTGGAATAGCAGATTTAATAAGATCATCTTTGTTGGTTTTAATGCCTTCTCTCCAGCGGAAGAGAGGATTGGCGAGTTGCTCTATAAAGAGGATAAAGCACTGTTTTATTGGGATATTGATAGGTGGTATATAGAGAATAGAGAGCATGAGGCAGGTCTATTCTTTAGAAACTATCAACAACGACAACCTTTTGGTAACCTTGGAGAGCCGGCTGATTTTCTTGAGAACTATCAACGCACAATCAACATTCGCGGACTCTCTCTCTCTGTAGCACAAGCCCGATATGCGGGTGAACTTTTGCGATCAGCTCCCTTTACCCAACAACCGGATTGGCAGAAAAACACTGCAATTGTTATAGCCGATGAGTCGTTGTTATTGCCGCTTCTTAATTCACTACCTGATACTATTGGCCATTTTAACGTGACTATGGGTTTGCCATTATCTCAGACACTTGCAGGTAACCTTGCCGAGCTTTGGCTGAATCTGCAGAACAATGTTAGGGTGATTGGTGATGAGAGGTGTTATCGTTTAAGCGATTTAAAAGAGTTTGCTACGCATCCATTGTTGACATCTACCGTTTTAGTTGAGCTTAATAAACAACTGAATCAGTATCTGGCTAAAGGGCTGCTTTATGGTGCATGCTCGATCATAGATCCTCTGTTTGGACCCCTTAATAGCACCATGGAGTCAGGTTCTAACAGAGCCTTAATGCAGCGTCTTTTAAATATTGTTAAATCGGTTTATAGCCATTTTGAGATAAAGAGTGCTGATCAACTTACTGAGCTCTCAGTAGAGGCTTTAATAGAGGTTTTAACACGACTAGATGCCTATTTGCTTACTGCACCTGTTGCTCCCGGTCCTCAACTATTAAGACGGCTTATCGGGCAGTTAATGGCCAGAGTAAGAATTCCACTTACGGGAGAGCCTTTACAGGGTGTTCAGATTATGGGATTACTTGAAACCAGAACCCTTGATTTCGATAATGTGATCTTGATAGGGGTTAACGATGAAGTGATTCCCGGAGCCGGATTTTCTTCCTCTTTTGTGCCGGCAGATATTAGGAGTGAGGTGTTTAAGATGACCGGTTTTAAAGAGAAGAACTCCGTAATGGCATACCATTTTTATCGGTTATTACAACGATCGTCTTCAGCCTGGCTTCTCTATAATGCCATCCCCGGTGATCTAGGGAAAGGGCAGCCTAGTCGCTTTATTGAACAGATCAGGTATGAGTTTCCGCAAGCGCAGACTCAGACCATCCTGACGGATGAGGTGGTCGTCTCGGTTCCTACTCCGGAGTTGCCTCTCCCAATTTCAATTGCTAAGGATGATAAGGTTTTTGGTAAGATACTAGAGCGAATAGAGAGTGGCATCGCTCCGACCAATCTCTCGCGATATCTGAATTGCCCGTTGCAGTTCTATTTTACAGATGTAATAAAGATTGTTGAGCCATTGGAGATAGGGGCTGAACTCAATCCCGCCGAGTTTGGTAATGTACTGCATAAGACTTTTGAGACCTTACTTTCACCTGCGCTAAACAGGTTATTGACCCCCGCTGATTTCACCTTTACCGATGAGTATCTGATCAATCTGTTGCGATCGAATCTCCCTGAAGGAAGGGATTTTGTATCTGGTCCGGCTCTTTTGCAATTCAAGGTTCTGGTGTTATATGTGAAGCGATTTCTTAAGAAAGAGATAGAGCGATTGTCTAAGAATCCACAGATGGTCATCTCGGGACTTGAAAAGAGAATCAAAGTTGATTTTAAGGTTTTGGTGAATAATGTGCCTTATGTTGTAAAGTTTAAAGGGACTATCGATAGGATTGAGTCTGATGGCAATACTTTGGTCGTTGTTGATTATAAGACCGGTTCCGTGTCGGATAGTGATGTTAGGATTAGTGGGGTTAATGAGGCATTTTCGAAAAGCTCAAAGCAGAAGGCGTTGCAGCTGATAATGTATATGTGGCTTCTTAGGGAAGATGGGAGAGGGTCTGGCAGTGTACCGTTAGCGGGTTTGGTTGGCGATGGTGCTAGAGCTGGTGATCGTTTCTTGTTGGATAATATTGATTTGAAGGCTGGGATTTGGCCTATAGCCGCTCCTAATCGAGCACTGGTCAATCTGGATGATAAGCTCGCTGATAAGTTTGATGATGATTTCTTTAATGACTTTGAATCGGAGCTTAGCGGGGTGATGGAGGAGTTGTTAGACAGAGACCATCCCTTTATGCAGACAGATGATCC
>JAJTBW010000144.1 GCA_021286705.1 Sphingobacteriia bacterium | reverse complement strand
GAACAAATCAGTAATTTTACTCGTGACGTTGGTTTTCTCCATTAGAAAAATGAGTAGGATTATTCTTCTAATTTACTGAAAATCAACGTCATTTCCAAATATTTCTTACCTTAATTTACTGATTTTCATTAGATTAATTTTTTGTCATGTACTAAGAACATTTATAATAAAGCCATTTTCATTTTGAAGAATAACACCAATAGGGCTTAAGTCAAATAAGAGACGATATCTTTGTTCGCTCTCAATAAGATCCTGCTGGGCTTTTAGATGCGCCTCTTTCGTCTGCTTTTCCTCCAATGCATGCTGTAGTGCAGGTCCAAGACGTCTGAGTTGCTCCTTTAGGACATAGTTATTGGCTCCTGCACGCATACACTCTACTGCAGTCTCTTCGTTCACTGAGCCGGTTACAATGATAACGGGCGTGGATGGGGACATGGCTTCTGTGATTTTTAAAGCTTCCAATCCGTTAAAACCGGGCATATTATAGTCAGAAAGCACTATATCAGGTTTGAATTCATTAAGAGCCTTAATGAATTCTTTTTCGGAATCAACAATTTTTAGAGATACATCTTGAAAAGTCTTTCTAGCCTCTCTTTCATTTAGGAGAGCATCTGAAGGAAGATCCTCTGCTATTAGTATCTTGATGTTCTTATAGTTTGAACTAGTTAAAGTCATTTTAAAATCCGTTTATTTCGTTCAAGTTAAGCCAGTAGTGGGTTGCATTAGTGATGGCATGTTGAAAATCTTCATAAGTCATAGGTTTATGAATATAGCTATTGGCTCCGGTATCATAAGCCAATGATATATCCATTTCCTCTTTCGATGAACTTAGTATTATAATGGGGGTTTTCTTGAAGTAGTCATCTTTCTTAATTTGCTTGAGAACCTCATGTCCGTTTAATTTTGGGAGTTTTAGATCAAGAAAAATACATTTTAGGTTTGATGCGATAGCTCTTCTTGTTTTATTACACTTAGGCAAAAAGAAATTCACTGCTGCTTCGCCATCCTCAATAACTTTTATTGAGCAGGAATACTGTTTCGTAAGAATCCGTCGGAAGATTGCAGCATCGGTTGGGTTGTCTTCTACCAGAACAATTTCAGGGGTCATAGAGTCTAAATTCATTTTAAAAGGTTGTTGGGTGTGGCTAATTTGGTTCTGCTTTTTTCTCGTTTGTTTATAAACAGCTTTTCGTACAGGTTTAATTCTTTAGATTGTACAATAAATGCAATAGTTTATTTGGGCGGTACATTTGTTTGTTTTATGAGTCTTCTTCTAGTTGTTAATTCATAACAGAGGTGCAAATGGATAAGCTATTTTGTGATTGGTATGTGATTCTAATTAGAATAGATCCTTTTCGATATCGTCCTCTTTTGGAACTTTGGGGATATGGAAGACAAACTCCGTTCCTAATCCTACCTGAGAGGTTGCTGTAATATCTCCGTTGTGTCTTTTGATAATTCTCTTAACGATAGCCAAGCCTACTCCTGTGCCCTCGAACTCTCTATAACTGTGGAGTCGTTGGAAAACACCAAATAGCTTATCGGCATACTTCATGTTAAAGCCAATTCCATTGTCTTTAATAGAATAGTAGATGTAATCTTTATCCTCTCCGGAAGAGATTTTTATCAAGGGTTTATCTTGTTTTGAGCTGAATTTTATTGCATTACTAATCAAGTTAACCCAAACTTGTTTGATAAGTGCTTTATCCGCTGGAATAGGGGGTAACTCTTCGATGATGAATGTCGGGATTGTTGTTTTAAGTGTAACTACTTGTTCCTTGATTATGTGCTGTACCAAGTTTTCCATATCGATTTCCTGGATAGAAATAGTGCTTCTACCGATTCTTGAGAAAGATAGAAGATCATCAATAAGTTTTCCCATGTCATGGCAATTTTTCTTGATAATCTCACAGGTTTCTAATCCTTTTTGATCCAGAATGTCCTTATAATCTTCCATAAGGATATGAGTGAAGCTATCTATGGCTCTTAATGGTGCCCTTAGGTCATGCGATACAGTGTAGGCAAAGGCTTTAAGCTCCTGATTTGCTGATTGAAGTTGTGATGTTCTCTCTGCAACCCGATGTTCAAGTGATAAGTTTAGTTCCTTTATTTTCGCTTCAGTTTGTTTTTTTTCTGTTATATCGGTAACGATCGCTCCTAATAGAGGCTCGGAATTATTTATGTTAATACGGAACTTCTGAGTGTTGTAGATTCTGGTATTATTGTTTATATCCGTCCATATCTCCTCATAGTTGATATAGCCATCTCTTAGTGCCTGCCTGTCTTTTTTAACCATTTCATCAGCTACTTCTTTTGGAAAGGCTTCATGAGGCTTCCTCCCTATCCATTGGTCAACGGGGAAATAAGCAGCCATCTTTTCATTGGCATAGATGATTCGTAGATCATTGTCTTTTATTAAAATCTTTGCCGGAACGAACTTCATGAAGCTACTAAGCCTTGCTTGGGTTTGATTTAAGGCTTCTTGAGCCTTTAAACTTTCTGTAATGTCGCTCCAGATTGCGGCTATGTAGTCAATGCCCCTAATTCTGACATGACTTGCGCTGACTCTGATTTGAAGTATTTCGCCACTCTTCTTTTTGTGTTTGGTTTCAAATGAGTATTTCCCAGCAGATACTATTTGTTTGAAGCTTTGAATTATGCGTTCTTTATCTTCAATGGCATCAATATCAGCTACGGTTAAATTCGCAAACTCATCATGGGTATAGCCCAGCATCTCATGTGCCCGTGTATTGAATTCAATAAAACGTGCATCGTTCACTGATATGAGCCCGATGGCATCTGCCGCTTGCGATACAATTGCAGAGAAAATCTCTTCTCTGGCTTTTAGATCCTCTTGAAAGTTGTGTATCTCTGTGATGTCTCTTGCAATACCTAAGACGCCTGTATTGGCTCCATTTTGATCTTTTATGGCAAGTTTAATGGTCTCCAGTAACTGACTCTCTCCGTTGGGGAATGTGACCCATTCAAGGTTTTTTACCGGATTTGGTGAATTTAGCGCCTTAAGGTCATTTTCTCTAAATCCATCGGCTATCTCTTTGCTTGTTAATTCGTGGTCCGTCTTACCAAGAATCTCTTTTTCGGGTCTGTTATATAGTCTTTCAATTTGAGGATTGCATAGAAGAAACCGACCTTCTACATCTTTTAAAAAGATAAATTCCGGCAAGGCATTGATGAGCGATTTTAACTTCATCTTTTCTAGGGTGATCTCCTCAAAAGCCTTTCGATCTTTAGTTATATCCTGAAAGATACCTTTTAGCATCTTTTCTCCATCCTCTTCAACTAATTTACCTACGGTTCTTACCCACTTCTTCTCGCCAGATGGTAATGATAGCTCTAGTTCAAGATCATACTGCTTACCTTGGTTTATAGCTTCATCAATAGCCTGGGTTATCTTTTTTAAATGTTCTCCTTTGTAATAGGATAGTCCTATGTTAGCATTGGTTGGGTCATTCGGATCCATCCCATGTAGAAGTGCTACTTGCTCCGTCCATGTCCCGATCTTAGTCCCAATATTAAATTCCCATCCTCCCACTTTGGCCAAGCTTCCTGTTAGCCGCAATAATTCTTCATTCTTTTTTATTGTTTTTTCGTTTCGGATGATTTCTGATATGTCATCGATAGAATGGATAATAACTGTTCGGTTTTCAATCTCTGTAATTTCTGCGGATACTCGTCCGTGCCGAACCTCTCCTGATTTTGTTTTAAATGCGGCTAGATAGTTTTTTACAATCCTGTCTCGATTTAAAATACTAAGATATTGGTCTCGATCTTTTTTAGAGACCCAGAGTTGCAAGTCTTCTGTGGTCTTTCCCATGCATTCATCCTCTGTAAATCCAGTGGCTCTAAGAAAGGTTCTGTTTACGTCAAGAATCACATTCGTGGTGAAATCTGTAAGAATGAATAAAATAGAACTATTATGAAAGATTTTTGCGAACTTATTTTCATACTCATTTTGAAAATCATGTTCGGTTTCTTGATTGGTTGAAATTTCAGTATCCCGTTTTTCTTTTACAAATAACGAATTTGTTGTTTTAAATTCAGTGTCTTGATTTAATCTGAGAGTGCAAATGATTTCAGATAAAGTAGATGTTTCTTTTGAGAAGACAGGGTATGCTCCAATCATTATCTCAACGGAATGTGATTTATTAGCTTTCTTGAATTGAAACAATTTCTCAGTGGTTGCTTTTCCTGTTTGTTGAACTATTAAAGGCGGAAAATCAACTAAGATGGCAGAATTATAGGAATTATTGGTTAGGTTGTCTCGAATCTCAGATAAAGATGATGGATCAAGGTCTAAAATCTCAAATAGTTCTACTGCCGACGGTGAGATATACTTTAATTCAAGCTGAGAGTTATAAATTACTATACCTTGAACATTTCCCTCCAGAAAAGGATTGTTCATTTCATTTTGCGGGCTTTTAAGGATGTTTTCTTCTAATTCCATACTAGATAGCCGTTATTTATGCCGAAATATTCACTGTTTAAACTCAGTGCTGGTACTGGTAATGCTAGCTCTACAAAGTCGTTTTAACCGAGAATCGGGTTACTTTATCCTGTTGTTTGTCTTGTTAACAATCTTATTAGTTACCATAGTAACATTCAGTACTTGATTAATTATCATCTAATATAGTTTAAAAATATCCAAAAAGCAATTTGATTTGTTTCTAATTCTATGCTTTTTTTGTATATTGTAAACATGACGGTCAATTTATTCAAACTAAATGTGACAAAGTGTGTTGTTTAGTCTAATGTCTGTATAGCTTTTTCTGACTTTCCTCATCGATAAAAAGTGATAGCAGATATGAATTTAACTTCTTGAAACTGAAATAAACTCTAAAAATATGATGGAAATCAGAATAGAAATAATCCTGTTGGTCCTTTCAATTCTCTTCTTTTTAAGTATCCTGGCGGGAAAAGCTAGTTCAAAGTATGGAGTTCCGGCACTGTTACTTTTTTTGGCAGTTGGTATGTTGAGTGGGAGTGATGGATTAGGTATTCAGTTTGAGGATAATCATATAGCTCAGAATATTGGAACATTGGCTCTTTGTATCATCTTGTTCTCTGGGGGAATGGATACTAAATTAAAGGAGATAAAACCGATACTTGGACAAGGAATTGTTCTTGCTACTGTGGGTGTTTTATTGACGGCTTTTATTACAGGTGTGCTAATTTGGTGGGTTCTTGGAATGACAATGGCTTCAGCTGGAATAGGATTTCTAACCTCCTTACTCCTTGCTGCCACAATGGCTTCTACTGACTCGGCCTCTGTTTTCTCTATCTTAAGATCAAAAGGGCTTAATCTTAAGAATAACCTACGCCCTATGCTTGAACTTGAGAGCGGAAGTAATGATCCGATGGCCTATGTGCTGGTCATATCTCTAATTGAGATAATAAAGCTTGGGGAAGCTCCTGATTTGTGGCTTTCTGGCGGTGTTCTGCTTCTTCAGTTAGGGATTGGGGCTATTGTTGGTTTTGGGCTCGGAAAGCTAGCAATTATTGTTATTAATAGAATTCAGATTGGAAATGATTCTCTATACCCTATTCTCGTCTTTACTTTTGCGATTTTTATTTTTGCTATAACCTATTTCGCAGATGGGAATAGCTATCTGGCTGTTTATCTTGGTGGTGTTGTAATAGGAAACTCGAAATTTGTTCATAAACGCTCCTCTTTACAGTTCTTTGACGGGTTAGCCTGGATGTTTCAGCTTATAATGTTTTTAACTCTTGGTCTTTTAGTGAATCCGCATGAGTTAATCCCTATCATTATCCCGGGGCTTATTATTAGTTTCTTAATGATTTTTGTGGCTCGCCCTATCTCGGTTTTTATCTCTTTGTTGCCTTTTATAAAAATGTCATTTAAGGATAAAAGCTATGTATCTTGGGTAGGACTAAGGGGGGCTGTCCCTATCATTTTTGCTATATTACCTCTGGTCGAGAATGTACCTCATGCCAGAATTATCTTCAATATTGTCTTTTTCTCTACCTTGGTTTCATTGATCGTTCAGGGGACAACTCTCTCTTTGGTTGCCGGCTGGCTTGGCTTAGCTGAGAAACAGCGAAAGGTTAAGAGACTGGAATCTTTTGATGTTGATTTCTCCTCGGATATTAAATCTATTACTACTGAAATAGAGGTTACTACTACAATCTTAGAGCGTGGTAATCATCTAATGGATTTGCCTTTACCCGATAATACTCTTGTTGTTATGATTAAACGCAATGGGAACTTCTTTGTCCCAACTGGCAAAACGCTTCTCAAAGAAAAAGATAACCTCCTGATTATAACTGATAACCAGGAGGCTCTGTTTGAGACTTATGAAATGCTGGGCGTTCCCTATAAATAAGCTATATCTATCAGCCTACTTGTCGAGACTGAGAACGAGGCTTTGTAAAGGATGAAGATCCATTGCTATAGTCCCTTCACTTTTGGTCACTTTAAGTGAATAGCTCTTCCCTGTCAGTAGATCAGTCATGCAATAATCGCCATCAGATAATTGCCATGTTTTTATTAACTCCTGGTTGACAAAAAGCGATGATTTGAATGGTTTGTCAGCGCTTAAATTAGCCATAACGATTATTTTATCATCACCCTTGAATCTGGCAAAACTATAAAGCTTGTCATTGTATAGTGTGTTTGCTTTTCTGTTCAGGATATGAAGATCTGCAAACTCTCCGCTGAAAGCTTGATTTGCGATTGAGAGGTTCAGAAGTGTCTTATAGAATTGCCTGAGCTCTTTTTCTTTTGACGTTGATTGTCCTCCGTCGAATTTTCCTCCATTCATCCATCTCTGATGAGCAGGAACTCCCCAATAATCAAAGATGGTGGTTCTGCTTTGAGATCCAAAGCCGGGATTACCCTCTCCGGCTTCTCCTACCTCCTGACCAAAATATACCATGGTGGGGGAGGTGGTTTGAAGGGTTGATATAACCATCATGGGTAGCCCTTTGAAGGCATCTCCTGCAAACTGAGGGCTGGCTATTCTCTGTTCGTCATGGTTCTCTAGAAAATGAAGCATATTATGCTCTATGTCTGCCAGCCCGTCTCTTATAGCCGGCAGATGGTCGGTACTGCCTTTCCCTTGTATGATATTTTTAAGGGTATCATATAGCTCTACTTTATCGTACAAGTAGTCCATCTTGCCAATATGGATATACTCTCTATAAAGTGAAGGATTGTAGACTTCAGCTAATAGAAATGCATCTTGCTTTTTGTGCTTTATAGCTGAGTTGAGATAGCTCCAGAACTCAGCGGGAACCATTTCTGCCATATCATAACGAAAGCCATCTACTCCTTTATCAATCCAATAAAGTGCAATATCTTTAATTTTTACCCACGATGACGGGACCTTTTTATCCATCCAAAAGTTAAAGTGTTCGGTGACATCTTTCGAGGCATAGCCCTCAGGCATCAATGGGAAATCTTTCGTCCCATCTGGTTTTATTCCATAATTTAACTTGATAGTCTCGTACCAATCGTAGAATGAGGGTTGTGCCTCCCTTGAACCATTGCCTGTCCAACGAGCCGGATTCTCTAGGTATTTTCCATCTGCGAGAGGGTTCTTTTCTCCACCTAATGGTTTATATCCGTTTTCCGGAGTCGGCACGATAAATTGTTTCCCGGGGATATAATAAAAGTTGTTATCGGTAGCATATTCAACTGAAGTGTTATCCGTGGCTCCCAGATCTTCTGCACCGGCTGGAAGTGATATCGAATGGTAGTTTCGTGCAACATGATTAGGTACCAGATCAATGATAACTTTTAGCCCGTGTCTGTGTGTTCGTTCAATAAGACTCTCAAACTCCTGAAGTCTTTTTGCAGGATCAACCGCGAGATCCGGGTTTACGTTATAGTAGTCTTTTACGGCGTAGGGTGAGCCTGCTCTCCCTTTTACAACATCTGGGTCGTCATTCGATATTCCAAAGGCTGTATAGTCGCCTATTAACGCATGATGGGGTACGCCGGTGTACCAGATATGTGTTACCCCTAATTGTTTTATTTCATCAAGAGCTTTGTCGGTAAAATCATTGAACTTACCTACACCATTCTCTTCCTTTGTCCCCCAAGGTTTGTTCGTGGTATTTATATTCCCGAATAGTCTGGTGAATACCTGATATACTACCACTTTTTGGTTTGTGGAGTCATTGGTTGTGATATCCTGTCTGTTTGTCAGACTTTTGCATCCAACGATAATAGAAAGAATGACCAGGAGTATTATTTGAACCTTTCTCATGATTACTTTTTAATTTTTATAGTTTGCGGTTTTCCGTTAAAGCTTGACAGGATATAGAGTTTCTTTTCTTTTGGATCCCAAACAGCCTGTGGCATCGAAGAGTTCCTTTTCCCTTTTTTCCCATTGATGGTGTTTTGGTTTTTAAAGAACTCAATCTCTGCCAGCTTGGTGGCAACGTCTATTTCTCCGGCGTTACTTATCTGTGTTTTCACTTCAATAGGTAATCCGTTTAAAAAGACCTTTTCCGGTTTATTTGCGATATTATGAATGATCCAGGTTAGTTCCCGGCTAAGTGGTTTTCCTTTAAATGACCCGTTATCTGAAGAGATACTAAGAAGTGTTGTTTTACCTTCATTTGCTTTAAGACGAATAATCTCTGATTTCTTGGTTTTCCAAGAGTCTTGAGTGAGGCCATCATCGTCATAAATTACGCCGTTAGTGATGGTGTTCTCTTCCCCGGGATAGTAATGCAGGGTCACTCTTCCTGTGTTATAGGCATCGAGTGTCTGCCTGACTGGTGTCATTGGAATGAAGGAGCCTGCTTTAACGTAGATAGGGATTGTTTTAAGGCTCAGCGAGGCTGTTGTTGAATCTCCGCCCTGATTGATCTCATCTGTCCAGAAGTTATACCAATTAGCCCCTTTGGGTAGGTATAGCGTCTGTTTAGAGATTCCTTTGCTTGTTACAGGAGATACCAGTAAAGCATTTCCCCAGAGGTACTCTGTCTTATTGTCGATCAATTGATCATTATCTTCAACAAAGAACAGAGGTCGCATAAGTGGGGTTCCCGAGGTGGCGTTTTCCCATACCGCTGTATAGTTATATGGGGTTAATGCATAGCGCAATTTGATATAGTCTCTTACAATGTTACGGGTTGCTGTATCCCAATAGATTGGTTCCGCAGGAACTGATTCTTGTGCATGAGTCCTGTATACGGGTTGAAAAACACCATATTGAAGCCAACGTGTATATAGTTCAGAATCTTTGTAATCTCCGGCAAATCCTCCAAGATCCGAACTCATATAAGCTAGTCCCTGCATTCCCATTTGAAGCGATATCTCAACCTGTGGCTTAAGACCACCCCACGTACGGTTAACGTCGCCAGTCCACGGAAGCATATTATAACGTTGTGAACCTACAAAGCCTGAACGCATTAAAATGACCGGACGTTTCTCAGGGAAGTCTTTTTTATATCCGTCGAAAATAGTCTGAGCCCAGACATGTCCGTAGATGTTATGAACATCATCTGCAGTTCCGTTGATATGTTGCAACCCCGATGGATGAACTTCAGGTTCCCCAAGGTCTCCCCACCAACCATCTACGCCCGATAGGGTGTGTTTCTTGTAAATATCCCAAAACCAATCTCTGGTTTGAGGTTTAAAGATATCCAATAGGGTGGTCGTTCCGAAGTAAAAATCGTAGATATAGGGTTTACCCTCTAATGTAGTTCCAACAAGTTTTTTTTCTACAACTTCATTATATTTTTTGCTGGTTACTAAAATAAACGGCTCGGTTATTAAGACTGTTTTAACCCCTTTTTCTTTATTATATCTTAACATTTGAGTGGGATTAGGGAAGGCGTTATAATCCCAGTCAAGATTGCCTAAATGGCCTTTAATATCGGGTCCAAACCAGAAAAGATCCAGAACAATACCATCAAGTGGAATATCCTGTTTCTGATATTCATCTACCACTGATTTTACCTCGTCTTGGGTGTGATAGCCCATTCTGGAGGCGATATTCCCTAATGCCCAGCGAGGGATCATTCCCTGTCGTCCTGTTAATTCAGTGAAGCTATTAGTTAGTCCTTGCCAGGTTGAAGAGGCTGAGATAAGATAACTCCACCGGCCACCAACGGCTTCAAACTGAAGGATGTCTTTCTCTTGTTTGCCTAGATCAAGAAACCCGGAAGCCCCATTGTCGAATGCAAGGATATATTTGTTAGAGGAGACTACAACTGGAAGTGAATAGTACATCAAATCGGCATGTGTCTCGAATCCATAGCTGGCACGGTTGTAGAGTTGTAAACGCTCTCCCCGACGATCCATTCCCAGAACACGCATACCCCCGCCCATTAGTTTCTCATTACTTTGCAACCTAAACCGAAATCCATTGGTGTCCGGTGTTTGGAAAAATCCCTTTTCTTCAGTAAGAATCTCCTTCCCGTCATAGAAATAGCTTATGGTAAAGGGTGATTTAAATATAATTGCTTTTAATTGCCCGTTTTGGACAGAAATCTGCATTGGGTCTTCTTTTACAGTAGCCTTTGATAGAACAGCCTCTTGAGATATAGCATAAGATGGAAACGAAACTGAGCCTGTTGGTTCAAACTTAACCTCAAAAGATTCTGTTTTATAGGCCGAGATCATGATTGTTCCATCTGAGACTTTTAACTCGATTCCATTAGGTGTTGTTTTGGTTGAGACTAGCGTTCGTTGCCCAAAGAGAACAACCGAAGAGATGATGAAAGCCAGAAAAAGAAAGGCTCTAACTGGCAGTTTAACTCTATTTATCATATGCTTATTTTGTAGTGATATCACCGGCTTAGTGTACTTTATAAAGCTACGTTTTTTGACGTTGGCTTTATAAAATCAAATTGGTTTAAAAACTGATACTCTTTCCTGTTATTGCAAATATAGCAAAAAGAAGGCCAAAAGTCAGGTGTAAAAATGAATTTATAGTGTCAGTCAGACACTCCTGACTTCGACACTTTTATTGAGCATGTTTTATATTACACTGATAAATAATAATCTAAAAACACAAGGACACTCTTTTGGGTGTCCCAGAGTAAAATTAACCCATTTTGCAGCTATCCGGACAA
>JAJTBW010000143.1 GCA_021286705.1 Sphingobacteriia bacterium | reverse complement strand
GAAGCGGGGAAGCGGGGGAGCGGGGGAGCGGGGAGGCGGGGAAGCGGGGAGGCGGGGAGGCGGGGAAGCGGGGAAGCGGGGAAGCGGGGAAGCGGGGATGCAGACTGTAAAGAGAGAGATAAATCTTAAATAGGTATCTTTGGGCTTTAATATATATCTGAGCACTTTTAATAGTCAGATAAAGGCAATTAACCAAAAATTATTACAGGTCATGAGAAAGCAATATCTGGGAACTCTTTTCTGTTTTCTGTTTTTCAGTATTCTTGTTTCAGCTCAACAGGTGAGAACACCGGCTGAGTGGGTCAATCCTTTAATTGGTACCGATAGTCGTTATGAACTATCTAATGGAAACACCTATCCTGCTATTGCAATGCCCTGGGGAATGAATTTCTGGACTCCGCAGACGAATAACATGGGGAATGGGTGGTGTTATCAATACAGTGCCTCTAAGCTGAGAGGATTCAAGCTAACCCATCAACCTTCTCCCTGGATTAATGACTATGGTGCATTTGCGATCTTTGCTACCACTGGAAAACCGATTTTCGATGAGCAGAAAAGGGAGTCATGGTTCTCTCATAAAGCTGAAGTTGCTACCCCTTATTACTATAAGGCCTATCTGGCCGATTATAATACCACAGTCGAGATAACACCAACTGTGAGGTCGGCCTGTTTTAGAATATCTTACCCTGAGAAATCAAGGGCTAATCTGATAGTTGATGCTTTCTTTAAAAACTCATATGTTAAAGTCTATCCCAATGAAGGGAAGATTGTTGGATACTCTTGTAATAACAGTGGAGGTGTACCAGAGGGATTCAAGAATTATTTCGTAATCATAAGTGATAAACCTTTTGAAGAGGTTCTAATTCATAAGGATGGGATTATGTATGGCGATCGTTCTGAGGCCGTCGGATTTCATACAGGGGCTATTTTAAGATTTGCTCTTGATGGAGTTCAACAGGTTAACCTAAAGATTGCAAGTTCATTTATTAGTGAGGAACAGGCCGAACTGAATCTTCAACGTGAGATTGGCAATAAAGGTTTTGATGAGATATGTAGCGAAGCAAAGGCTGAGTGGGACAGGCAGCTGGGTCGGATAGCTATTGAGGGAGGAACTGATGATCAAAGATCTGTCTTCTATACAGCGATGTATCGTGCTTTGCTGTTTCCTCGTTCATTCTATGAATTTGATAAACAGGGAGAGATCGTGCATTATAGTCCGTTTAATGGAAAGGTGGAGAAGGGATATCTCTTTACAGATAATGGCTTTTGGGATACCTTTAGAGCCGTTTTCCCATTCTTTGCTCTGGTCTATCCTGAGATGAGCAGTAAGATGATGGCAGGGCTTGTTAATACTTATCATGAGAGTGGTTGGCTACCTGAATGGGCAAGTCCCGGACATCGTGATTGTATGATAGGATCTAATTCTGCATCCATAATTGCCGACGCCTATCTAAAGGGAATACGTGGATATGATATTAATGTTCTATTCGATGCTGTTTTGAAGAATAGTGAACAGAGTGGCCCTCTGAGTAGTGTTGGGCGGCTTGGAGTTGATTATTACAACCAGCTAGGATATATCCCTTACGATGTTGGAGTTGATGAGAATGTTGCCCGGACGCTTGAATATAGCTACGATGACTTTACCATTTGGAGGCTTGCTAAGGCATTAAACAGGCCATCTGAAGAGATTACGCGATTTGCTGAGAGGGCGAAGAATTATAAGAATGTCTTCGATAAAGGTACTCGTTTTATGAGAGGAAGAAATCAGGATGGTACCTTCCAATCGCCTTTTCGTCCTGATAAATGGGGAGATGCATTTACAGAAGGGTGTTCATGGCACTGGACATGGTGCGTTTTTCATGATATTCATGGGTTGGTTGATTTAATGGGAGGGGAGAAGCCTTTTCTGGAGAAAATGGATTCTGTCTTTTCTGCTCCTCCGACATTCGATTATTCCTATTATAGAAGTCAGATTCATGAGATAACAGAGATGTTGATTATGAATATGGGTCAGTATGCACATGGAAATCAACCTATACAGCATATGCCCTATTTGTATGCCTTTGCGCGACAACCCTGGAAGACTCAGCAAAAGGTAAGAGAAATTATGGATAAGCTCTATTTAAACCAACCAGATGGGCTTTGTGGAGATGAAGATAATGGACAAACGAGTGCCTGGTATGTGTTTTCAGCATTGGGCTTTTATCCTGTTTGTCCTGGCTCCGGAGAGTATGTTTTAGGATCTCCTTTATTTAAGAAGAGCACTATTAACCTTAGCAATGGGCAGAAGTTTATTATCGAAGCCGAGAAGAATGACCGGAATAGACCCTATATTGGGAAGGCCTGGCTTAATGGAAAGGCATACTCAAAGAGCTACCTTGTTCATGATGAATTAATAAAGGGAGGAATCTTGCGCCTTGAAATGCAAGATACCCCATCATTACAGCGCGGAACTAACAAAGATGATGTGCCATACTCAATGAGTAAGAACAATTAAAACTCAGTATCAGACGAAGTAAATTATACTTCGCAGACTTAGCAAATTAGCGCTGTAGTTTTAGATTTTATGTCAGGTGGATTGAAGGTTAATCTTCACATTCATCGCGAAGCATTTTACGATAAGCCGAGAAGACATTTGCCCTTGAAACAAACCCTATGTATTGATCCTTGTCAATTACAGGGATATTGTAGTGACTGGTTGTTTGGAAGACGGATGCCACATCCTCCATGGTGTCATCGGGTGATACTTTGACATCGGGCATGAACATCAGATCTCTTACGGTCATCTTCTGGTAGAGGTCATGTTGGAAGATGATATGTCTGACATCATTCAGAAAGACCACTCCGAGATATCTATTCTCTTCATCAACCACCGGAAAGATATTCCTTTCTGATTTTGCGACAGCCTGAACAAACTCGCCGAGCGTCTCCTGTATCCTTACTGTAGTAAAGTTTCGTTCGATGAGGTCGGTGATCTTCATACGAGTTAGAACTGACTTGTCTTTATGGTGCGTAATAAGATCTCCTTTGAGTGCTAGCTTCTTGGTATAGATACTATAAGGTTCAAAATAGTGATTGGTTATATAAGACACAGAGGAGGTTATCATGAGTGGGGTAAGTAATTGATAACCACCAGTGATTTCTGCTATAAGGAAGATTGCCGTTAAAGGGGCATGCATCACTGCTGCCATTATTCCAGCCATACCAACCAAGGCAAAGTTATTCTCTGGAAGGTTCATATCTAATGTGATATTCATTAGTCTGGCTGTGAAGAATCCAGTCATTCCTCCAACGAATAGGGCCGGAGCAAAGACTCCACCAATGCCCCCTGCTGAGTTGGTGATAGCCATTGCAATGACCTTGAATAGGATCACAAGGAGTAATACTACCAGGAACATGATATCAGTGCCAGAGAAGTCTTTAAATAGCGTTTGATTTACTACTAAGTCTCCCTGACCATTAAGAACCATCATCAGGGCATCATAACCTTCACCAAAGAGCGATGGAAAAGCAAAAATCAGGATGCCTAAAAGAGTCCCCCCAACGATTGCCTTTACTGAGATAAGCTTTATTCTACCGAAGAGTTTTTCTATCAGCGAGGACATTCGGGTAAAATAGAGAGCTACACCTCCACAAACAATACCTAATATTAGATAGTGAGGAACACGAGAAAGTTCAAAAGGGTTATTTACATAGAAGGTGAATTCGACTGCACTTCCAAGAAAGAAATAGGCAACTATAGAGGCGGTTACAGTACTTAAAAGTAGTGGTAAGACGGTCATCATGGTTAGGTCAAGCATCAATACCTCAATAGCAAAAACCAGTCCTGCAATAGGCGCTTTAAAGATTCCAGCAATGGCTCCTGCCGCACCACAACCAACCATAAGAGTAACGTTTTTATAGTTCTGCCTCATGAGCCTTGCCAGGTTAGAGCCCATCGCCGATCCTGTCAGTACAATCGGAGCTTCAGCTCCAACAGATCCCCCAAAAGCAATGGTAAGGGTGCTGGCAATCATACTACTGTAGGTGTGATGAGGCTTAAGATAGCTGCTGTTTCTTGAAATGGCGTAAAGAATTCGGCTTACACCATGGCTGATATGATCTTTTAGTATGTAATTGACAAAAAGGGCGGTTAACAGAATGCCAAGAAGGGGAGATATAAAATAGAGATAGTTCTTCTCTTCATAGTTAAAGCCATCACTTAACAGATAATGAGTATAATGAACGGTATTCTTTAGTATAACTGCTGCTAATCCGCTGGCAAGACCAACACCTACCGCTAAAATATAGACCTGATATTGTTGGGTGATGTTTCGGGCAGTCCATTGTACCACCTTAGTGTATAATTTTTTTCTACTTATCATAAATCAGATTCATTTGCCTTGGCCAATAGTCATTAGCATTAAATTGAGTAACACTCTTTAAACTTAATACTTTTATCGTTTCTCAAAGCTGTTTTTGAGTGATAGCTCCATTAAAAACTGAAAATTTTGTTTTTCAATTTTTGGTATTGAGGTAATGCCATCAAGATAAAGAAAGCCAATGCTGATAGGGTGACAATTGACAGTAGTAGGTAACTCTGATTAAAACCAATTCCTTCCATTAGATATCCTGTAAATATTGCGCCCAACCCAATGCCGGTATCAAGGGCAGTGAAAAGGGTACTATTGGCAGCTCCACGTCTCGACGCTGGCTCTAGATTATTAACCATAGCCTGAAAAGTAGGGAAGATTATTCCAAATCCGATTCCAAACATGGCGCCTGATGCAACTAGACCAGAAAAATAGGGGAAACCTCCCAGTATTGCGGTCCCTGATGCGACTGCTGTCAAGCCGATTATTACCAGCATTGATGGCCCATGTTTATCGAAAACCTTCCCTGATACAACACGTGTGATAGCTAACATTATTGCATATACAGTAAAGAATATACCCGTTTTCCCAATTTTGTTATGCTCGGCATAGAGCGTAATGAAGGAGATTATTCCCCCGTAAGAGATCATGGTAATAAGCATTACAAGGCTTATCGGCAATGATCTCTTGCTTATAAGTGAAGAAGGGGTGAGTTTTAAACTAGATGGTCTCTTAAAGTGAGGAAACCGGATAAAGAGTAGCAATATAAAAGAGAGGGATGCTATCAGTGTGCCTGTTAGAAAAAGCATATTCCAATCCAGATTCTCGATTATCACTAAGCCTAGAAGTGGCCCGACGGCCATTGCAAGAGGCATTGCTAACCCAAAGAAACCAATGCCTTCACCTTTCCGTTTTGCTGGGATTATATCGACTACTACCGTCGAGTTGGTTGTGGTGGTAATACCCCAAGAGATACCGTGAAAGAATCGCAGTATCAAAAATTGAAGAAGTGTAACTGAGACAGCGTATAATCCGATAAACAGGGCAAAGAATGCCATCGCAATGATTAAAATCATTCTTCTTCCGAAGAGATCTATAGCCCATCCTGTAAAAGGCCGAATCAGCACGGCAGCAAATGTATAGACCCCAACAATCCATCCTACTTTGCCGGAACTTGCCTTTAACTCCTCCACCAGATAGACAGGAAGCGTTGGTAACAAAAGATAAAAGGAGAGGGAGAGGAGTAAAGAAGATAGTGTCAAAAGAATAAATCCTTTACTCCATAAACGGGATTCTTGATCCTGCATATCAATATTTTTTACCTTTACGAAAGGTGCAAATATACGATAGAAAACAAGGAAACTCTTCTGTAAATGTTGTTAAAAGATAATGATAGTTTAGAGTAGATCTTTTAAATAACAGACACTTTGAAGTGCGTTTAAAACAGAGGTAGATTTGCCAAATCATGAAGAAATAGCATAAAATACCAGTTCAGTATGAGTGGAATTTGGGATATCAGATACGGGGGATCAGAGTATATCTATGGAAAAGAGCCAAATCAATGGCTTAAGCAGTCGCTGTTAGAGTTAAAACCGGGTAAACTCCTGTTGCCTGCAGATGGTGAAGGACGTAATGGGGTCTGGGCAGCACGTCAGGGGTGGGAGGTCTTTGCCTTTGATATGTCTGAACGGGCTCAAACAAAAGCGCTGGCACTTGCTCAGGAATTTAACGTAGTTGTTGATTATCGCCTTGGTGATGCTACTCTGATAGAATATCCAGCTGGTAGTTTTGATGCCATTGCAGTTATTTTTCTTCACTTACCGGAAGAGATACGTCAAGTGGTTTTTAAGAGGTTAATCACTTTTCTAAAGCCGGGTGGCCATCTTATTGTTGAGGCTTTTACTAAGAGGCATTTTGGGAATACAGGCGCAGGACCAAAAGATATTACACTTCTTTATGACCCGGAGCATATAAAAGAAGATCTGACAGGGATGAATCTAAAATGGTTTGAAGAGTCAGAATACCTGATCGATGAGGGTCCTAACCATCAGGGTAAAGCGATATCATTAAAGTTGCTGGCTCAGAAAGCAGATAGGTAGTTTACTAAAAAGAATCAGGGAAGATTTCTTTTAGTTTATCCATTATTTTGGAGGCACAGTAGTTTACCGAAACACCATCTGTAGAAATCTCAAGAGTAGGACTTTCCGGGGTCTCAAAAGGTGAACTAATGCCGGTGAACTCTTTAATGATACCTGCTCTGGCCTTAGCGTATAAACCTTTCACATCTCTGGACTCACAGACCGATAAAGGGGTACTTAGAAAGACATCGACGAAGGGGAAATCAACCATTAGGTTATTGACTAGGCTGCGGGCATCATTGGTGGGT
Source organism: Sphingobacteriia bacterium (assembly GCA_021286705.1). Classification (GTDB taxonomy): domain Bacteria; phylum Bacteroidota; class Bacteroidia; order Bacteroidales; family TTA-H9; genus JAJTBW01. Next base: position 4,351 of record JAJTBW010000143.1, on the reverse strand, counting down.
GTAATAAAGCAGCAGACAGGGGTAACACCGGCCAGAGATAGAATTTTAGCCACTTCAGCCGCACGTCTCAGGTTTTCATTTCTATCTTCCAGAGAGAAGCCCAAGTTGTTATTTAGTCCTCCTCTTAATACATCTCCATCAAGCAGATAAGGACTAAAGTTACTCTCTTCAAGTAGTGCGATAAGTTCACGGCCAATGGTAGTCTTCCCTGCTCCTGAGAGACCGGATATCCAGATTATAGGGGCAGAGCCTTGGGAGTATATTTTTTGTGTCATAGAAGATACCTGAGTTTAGCGAATAAGATGTTTGAATACGCTAAGTTTGCAGTGTGGCAAATATATCGCATTATGAAAATTCCTGCAAAAATAGCGGTTAATAAAAAACAAGAACTCATTCTAAGACGGTTCACCCTTAACGATGCCGATGAACTGGCACAGGTAGCCAATTACTCTGAGATCGCAATTCATTTACGCGACTCATTTCCTTATCCTTATTACCGTAAAGATGCTGTCGGGTGGTTGGAATATCTCGAGGCGGGTTTGGAGCAGGTCTGGGCCATTACCTTGCATGAGAAGATTGTTGGAGCTATAGGGTTAATACCTCAGGCTGATGTCAATCGATATAATATGGAGCTTGGATATTGGCTTACACCGGCTTATCATCATCAAGGGATCATGTCGCTGGTTATTCCGATCCTCTTGGATAAGGTGTGGCGTTATAGCGATATACATAGGGTTTATGCTGTTGTTTTTGCTGAAAACAGCAATTCAGCCCGTTTGCTTGAGAAGTGTGGATTTATTAGAGAGGGACATTTCAAAGCATCGGCTTATAAACTGAATCATTGGGTTGATGAATTGGTGTATGCTACTCATCGTCCGATAGACAAAAACCTTGAGATGGAAGAGGATATTTAAAGGTTATCACAGTGGATATATTGTTAAATCCATTAATGCATAGCTCATACAGTTTTTTATCTTTGTAGCGGTTTAGCGTACCACTAAATAATCACGTTACTACAAATCTGTCAAAACAGTTAATAATGAACAAATTTCTATCAGTTGCCTTAGGGTTGGCTTTTGTTGGCCTGTTTGGTACATCTGTTAGTGCTCAGACCGACACGGTCTACACTTTTAAAGATGTCAAAATTTTAAAACACACCTCTGTTAAGGATCAATACAGAAGCGGAACTTGCTGGAGTTTCTCTGGTAATGGCTTTCTTGAAGCCGAGTTGATCAGAACTGGAAAGGGTGAGTTTGACCTTTCAGAGATGTATGTTGTTAAGGAGTCATACAGCGAGAAAGCTGAAAAGTATGTAAGACTACAAGGCTCACTTAATTTCGGTGGAGGTGGTGCATTCCATGATGTTACCAATGCATGGAAAAACTATGGGGTTGTCCCTGAATCAGCTTTTGCTGGATTGCAATATGGTGAAGAAAAGCATGTTCATGGTGAACTTGATGCAGTATTGAAAGCCTATATGGAGGCTGTTATTAAGAACCCTAATAAGAAACTCTCAACCGCATGGCATGCCGGTTTGGATGGGATTTTAGACGCATATCTGGGTGCTACTCCCGAGAAGTTCACCTATAACGGCAAGGAGTATACTCCAAAGAGTTTCGCCGATTATCTAGGACTAAACATGGATGATTATATTGAGATCTCATCTTATACTCATCACCCATTCTATAAACCATTCATTATTGAGGTCCCTGACAACTGGTCATGGAATCAGGTTTACAATCTGCCTTTAGAGGATATGATGAAGGTTATTAACAACTCTCTTGAGAATGGTTACACCGTTGGCTGGGCAAGCGACGTAAGTGAAAAGGGTTTTGCTTATAATAAAGGTATTGCAGTTGTTCCTGAAACTTCTGTTAATGAGCTAGCTGGTTCTGAGAAGGCTAAATGGGAAAAGATGACTGAAAAGGAGAGAATGTCGCAGATGTATAACTTTGATAAAGTTGTTCCTGAGAAGAAGATTACACAAGAGATGCGTCAAGCCGAATTCGATAACCAGAAGACCACAGATGACCATGGTATGTTACTCGTAGGTTATGCTGACGGTCCCAATGGAGCTAGGTTCTACAAAGTAAAGAACTCATGGAATGTGGATAATAAGTATGAAGGTTACTTCTATGCTTCTATTCCTTTTGTTGAGTTTAAGACTATGTCAATCATGGTTAATAAAAAGGCAATTCCAGCAGAGATATTAAAGAAGCTTGGTCTTTAATAGTTGTTATAAACCTAAAAAGAGTCTTCTCAGTTTGAGAGGGCTCTTTTTTTTGACTAGGGGTCAACCTAATTCATAGGTGTTGAAATTTATCTTTTGGTGAATCCCTCCAGGGGTCTTAAGAGCACCACCGAAAGTGATATCTGCTTTTCAACAAGGTTAATAGTGAGATAATTGTGGAGTTTAGTGAATTCATAGATTCATTTTCAGAATAATTCGATGTGAAATCGATGTTTCGGAGAAGATGTTTTAAAACAAAGGAGAGATAAATTAAACGACCGTAAATTTTACCGTCATAAAAATTACCTCCAGTTCTTTCTCCCTAACTCTGAAATTCATTTAATTTTATAATGATGGTAAATTTTACCACTGTAAAAATAGGAGTTATAAAATTCTATAATCGGACTGATGAAATTAGCCTGTTGCAACGAACGAAAGAGCAGGCATATAATGACCACTCTAAGTTTACGGTACTTACCGGACGGAGACGTGTGGGTAAGACATCTAAAAAAAGATGCAGGAGAGTTTTTCTTATCGTGCAATAGGTTCGTGGTGGGAACCAAAAGGGAATCAGAATGAGATAGATATTGTGGGAGTATTTTTGGATGACAAAAGTGCAGTAGCTGTTGAAGTAAAGCGGCAGAAAAAGAACTTCAACCCTCAATTGTTTGAAGAGAAAGTCAAAATCTTAAAAACAAAAGAGCTGAATATGCATACAGTTGAAAGTCTTTGCTGGGATTTGTCAGACATGTAATTGAGGTAAATCAATTTATCAGACATTCTATTACAATAAAAACGATAATCATTTTAAAGATCTTGGAAATACTCAAGACTTAACAATAATAGAGGTGCCAATGGATGGAACAACTTCTACTGCGGAAACAACACTTGCAGTCGAAAATGTTTTTGGTTCACAAACCTGGGTTGTTAGTGATGGAGATGGAAATAAATGGACAGTTAGTTATAAGGCTAGTTTTATTGGACTAGAAGGAGATGATGTTGTGGCAAAGGCTCTAGAAAATGAGCCCATAGTAAAATTACAACTGCAAACAGCATAAGAGATGATATAGTAAAAATACATATTATTGGTTCACAAGTTCGTCAACATACAATCATCAATTCTTGAATTCTTGAATTTTGAATTTAGCCAGCCGCCAGTCGCCAGCGGCTAGAAGCTAATCATAGAATTCTTGAATTTTGAATCTCTCTTGTCAGTTAGTAGCTAATCTTGAATTTTGAATCACCTACGAAGTGACATGTTGGGCTCAATTCAGAACGGATAAAAATATTGAACATTGAATGGGCGTCTTACTAAACAAAGATTGTACCAAAACTAGTTTGCGACACTTTCGTCACTCTTAATTACGTGTCCCTTGAATGAATTATAGTACTTTGAATAGCCTTAATTTACAAGGCTTTACGAATTAATCAATAAAAGTGACATTTGAGAAACATAAGAGAAGCATAAGAGATGCATAAGAGAGATATAAGAGGGATATAAGAGAGACGCTTGTAAGATATAGATAATCAAGTAGTTGGTGATTATTTTACCGAATGCTGTAAATGACACTTAATCAGGCATTTATAATTTGCGAGAATTCGTTAAAAATTGTTAATTTTGTAATAATGCTGATAGGAGCGATAAGCGGCTTCCATAATTTGGAAGACGATGCGATTGTAATTAGTCGAGGATGAGAGGATTTATCATGAATGGGTTAGGAGTGGATTAACCATTTGAAGGAGATTTGTAATTGGATAAGGTCAGCATTTCGCTCTAGACATCAATTATTTATCAATATCTTGCTACTAATGTTATACATTTAGATTTTTTCTTTATAATTGTCGTAGACTTACTTAGCTACCTACTCAACAGATAAATATCGTCGAAATGCAGATATATTGAAAAAATATATATCTGGCTTTGTTCATTTATAGTCTTGTTAGTCTGTGAGTTAAGTGATGCTCTATGGGACTGACGGGGCGAAGCTGTAACCCAAATGATTGTATTTTCAAATGGCGATTCTTAGTACATGACAAAAATGGAGAATACTGATACATGATTGATTCTCGGTGGTTTCTCCCACCGGCTTGTATGAATACGATGCTCTCTACCGCCTGATC